>JAQBPR010000254.1 GCA_028287395.1 Bacilli bacterium | reverse complement strand
GCTTAACGCCATTCCTTCTGTATTAGACCACAATTCGAAGGATTTTCCATAATCTTCAATAATCATATTTCTAAACTGATGCATCCCAATTCCTCCAGACAAATCTCATAATAAGTACATTAGACATATTTCTCAAAAAGATATTTACTGTTATCACATTCCTCACATACCACCTTTATTTTTAACATCATACCAATAGTCGCCAAATTAGTATATGAACTATCATTGAAAGACATTTCTTAACTCACTCTTCAAATTATTTTAATGGCATTTCTTCAATTCACAAGCGACAAATGACTTCTCTAGCCGTAAATGCAGCATTTCAATTCGTAATTCAATTTCTATTTGGTGAACGGCAATTAGAATATCTTCAGCCGTTAGTTTGTTTATTAAATCGCCATATCTAAATATGTAATCAATAATTGCAGTTATACATAATTCAGCCGTTCCAATCTGTTTTAAAAATTCCTGTTCTTTTGCCGATAATTCGTCATATTTGGCAGCCAAATCATTCATGCTTCACATTATCCTTTCCACTGCAAAAAAACGTTAATATGACGCTAGCAGAAATGATAGCGCATTAACCAACTTTCCTTGTATAATATTTGATAACGACCTGTTTTGTTTATACGTAATTAATTCAATAATATACGCTTGGACGTAATTATGTCAAGAATTTTTTTAAATTTGGAGGATAATCTTAATGAGGAAGATAAGAATTAAACTAAAAACTGTTTTACTGCTAAAAAACATGACACAGAAAGAACTATCTCTTAAATCAAACGTAAGACAAGCAGCAATATCAGAACTTTGCAGAAATGAACGGAAAGAGATCAATCTTGAGCAGATGGAAAGAATTGCTGAAGCGCTAGAAATCAACGATATCAGTGAGTTAATTGAAATAGAAAAAGAACGGTCTTAATCGTTGATCTACTACAAATATTCCTCATTAACACTTTGAAACACAAAAAAAAGTCCCATTCCCTGGGACTAGAGTTTAACCATTCTGTTCCTCATATTCCTCTACTTGCTCTCTTGTTGGCATACCCTCTTGAGCGCCAAATTTAGTAACCGCAAGCGCAGAAACTTTAATACTGGAATGAACTGCATGCTCCAGACTGTTCCCCATGGCTAAATAATAAGCCAAGCCTGCACTAAAAGCATCTCCTGCACCCGTCGTATCGACTACGGGAACACGACAAGCGGGATGAACTTTCATCTGACCTCCTTTTTGTTTCCATACCACTCCTTCTGCCCCAAGTGTGGTAATCACATATTGCGGTCCCTTTGCCAGTAAAGCATCCACAGCTGCCTCCAGCGAATGTTTGGAAAGATCAAGCCCAGTCAGTTCTTCGATTTCAGATTTGTTAGGAATAATATAATCCACGCGCTGGAGTAACTCCTCAGGCAGCATGCAGGCCGGCGCTGGATTAAGAATGATTCTTTTGCCAAACTTTTTAGCAATTTCAGTTGCTCTGTTGACTGTTTCAAGCGGGATTTCCAACTGAAGTAACACGATATCTGCTTCCGCAATTACATCTTCCAACCGTTCAATATCATTCGGCATCAACAATCCATTCGCGCCTGGGACGACTACAATGTGGTTTTCATCCGGCGACAACAATATGGAAGCAACACCTGTAGGTGTTTGCTCCATTTGCTTAATGTAATCTATTCCTACATGATTGTTCTTTAATGATTCCAGCAGAGCGCTGCCGAACTGATCATTACCAACAGCACCAAGCATAGTTGTCTGAGCGCCTAAACGCGCAGCCGCAACCGCTTGATTAGCACCTTTACCACCCGGAATGAAATGAATTTCATTTCCTAATATCGTTTCTCCACCTACTGGAAACCGGGAAACCTTAACTACAATATCCATATTTAAGCTTCCAATGACTGCTATTTTGCAAGTTTCCATTTCTCACTTCCTATTCAGATTTCTAATCTCTGAATGCATTACCCGCTGCTCGAAGCTGTTCAACCTCTAGCTTCATGGCAGAAGTAAAAGCTCCTTTATCTGCAGAACGACCATCCAAATTAAACGGCAATCCTTCTAATTGCAAATGATATTTCGCATTCACCGGATATAACTGACGTTCGATCACTGAGGCTAAGCCGAGATAATTTTGCAAACGGGCCGCTTCGCGCGGTTGGGTTGCATAAATATCCATTAGCTTTACATATAAATCAGGATGGAAATTAGCCATTATACCGCTGTAGCCGGAAGCACCCGATTCTAAAGAGTTCAATAATGTAGCCGCATTTGCATTGAAGAGCTTTAATGGTGTGCCTTTCACCGCATCCAGCTTCGCTTGGATTTGAATAGAATCACAGCACGTATCCTTATGGAAGAGAAATCTTCCTGTATCTGCACACCATTTCAACAGCTCTGGCGATAACAAGCGTTTATAGGGAGATGGACATTCGTAAACTCCAAAAGCAACGTCTGGAACTGCCGATAAGATGATTTCCGCATTGCGTTTCCAAACATCCTCCGACTCGTCAGCGCTAGCCAAACGATTACTTACGATAACAAAAGCATCTACGCCTGCAGCAGATATTTGCTTGATTTCTTCAACTTGATCCTCAATTGAATACGATATATGCCCCGATGCAACGACAGGTACTCTTCCAGCAGCCTTTTCTTTGACAAACTTTGCTAACTGTACACGCTCAGCAAGAGATAAGAATAGCATTTCGCTCGACTGACATACTGCAAACAATCCATGCACGCCTTGCGCAATGAGCCACTCGACAAACTGCTCTAATCCAGCGTAATCAATTTTCTTCTTTTCGGTAAATGGGGTAATCATCGTCGGCCAAACACCGTTCGTTATGTTAGGTTTCATCTCTATTTAGCTCCATTCCTATTCTATAATGTAAAACTATCCTTTTACGGACCCGATCATAGCTCCTTGAACAAAATATTTTTGCACAAATGGGTAAACCGCTAGAATCGGAAGGATGGCAACAACTACAAAAGCATACTTAATGTTTTGCACCATCACAGCTACAGAACTCGATCCTTCAGTACCTTGAGAGGTTAAATCTCCATCAATAACTATGTTGCGCAAAAGAATTTGCAGCGGATATAAGCTTTTCTCATTCAAATAAATCAATGCCGGAAAAAAGCTATTCCAATGGGTTACAGAATAAAATAAGAACATCGTCGCCATGACCGGCATCGATAAAGGTAAAATAATTTGCACTAATATTCGCCACTCGCCTGCGCCATCCACTGTTGCGGATTCATGCAGCGCATCCGGGATTTCCTCGAAAAATGTGCGCATCAAGATCATGAAGAACACATTAATTGCCGTTGGAATTAGAACGGCCCACATGGTATTGACCATGCCTAAATAATGAACAACGATATATCTTGGAATCAGACCGCCATCGAAAAACAATGTAAACACGACGAATAGCGTCAGCAATCCTTTCCCATATAGATTATTTCTTGAAAGTGGGTACGCGCAGAGAACGGTTAGGATTAAATTAATCGCTGTACCCAAAGCTGTATATAACAAGGTATTTCCATAAGCATGCAGAATAGCAGGATCACCTAAAACAATTTTATAAGCCTCCCAATTGATTCCATGAGGAAGAAAAAAAACTTCCCCTCTCGCTACCGAAACACCTGAGCTAATCGAAACAATACCAACATAATACAAGGGATAAAGCGTGATAAAGACTAGTAATACCATCACGAATAAGTTAAAAAAGTCAAATAGGTTTCTTTTTTGGATTACCAATTTTATCACCTCTAGAATAATCTGGTCCCGCTGATTTTTTTGGAAATTTGATTGGCTGAAATAACCAGAATAAACGCAAGTATAGATTGAAAAATACCTACAGCTGCCGCAAAGCTAAAATCACTGTCAATGAGCCCCCGGCGATAGACAAACGTTTGGATCACATCCGCTGTTTCGTAAGTTGGACCACTGTAAAGCAAGATGATTTTTTCAAAGCCGATAGACAGCATTTTCCCTATCGTTAACAACAACATGATAGAAACCACTGTAGAAATTCCCGGCAAGGTCACATGGAGCATTCTTTTCCAACGGTTTGCCCCATCAATCGTGGCCGCTTCATAAAGCTGCGGATCAATAGCGGTTAAAGCGGCAATGAATATAATGGAATTCCAGCCCAAGCCCTGCCATATTTCTGAGCCGACAAAAATCGTTCTGAACCAACCCGGCAAAGACAAAAACGTTTTAGCATCCCCACCAAGCATGACAATAAGCTGATTAATTAAACCGCCGGTGGAAAGGAAATTGACCAAAATTCCTGCAACTACAACAGTAGATAGGAAATGCGGGATATAAGTAATCGTTTGGACGAATCTTTTAAACAAATTACCTCGTAACTCATGCAGCATTAATGCCAAAATAATCGGTGCAGGAAAGAAAAATAGTAAAGAATAGAAATTAATTAATAATGTATTTCGAACCACTTTCCAGAAATAAGGATCATATAAAAATTGATTGAAATATTTAAACCCCACCCACTCGCTATGAAAAAAACCTTTCATAATTGAATAATTCTCGAATGCCATTAAATTTCCAAGCATGGGGATATAGTGAAAGATAATAAAGTAAACAAACGGCAATGCAAACATCCCATACAAGGCTTTACTTTTATTCAGCTTTCGTTTCGTCGCAAGCCATGTTGTGGATCGTTTTGATGAAGCCTTTGCATGCTGTACGACAGTAGACATAACAATTCCACTCCTTTCTTGAAAATTAGGGGGGGACGTCCCTACATAACCTGAGCTCCCCCCTAGCTTTTGTTACTTCACTCTCGCTAAAGCTGTGTTGTAAATCGTTTCAATCTCTTTTGCACCTTTATCCAAGCATTGTTTAACAAAAGCGTCCCAATCGTTTAAAGCGCCTTCCGTAATAATGAATTTGTCCAACGTTTGCGTCATATACGCATCCAATTGCGTTCTTAATTGCTTCAATTTCTCACGTTCATCCTTGGTAAAAGGTGGATCGAACGTTTGTCTGAAGACGATACCATCGGACAAAGCCTTTAAGTTCATATCGCTCCATGTAAGTGTTTCTTTTGGTGAAACCGGGATCATCGGATGATCATCGACATTCAAACTCAATCCAAGATAATTTAGACCAAGCGCAGACCCCATGGCTCGATACGGATCCGGTTTGTCTTTGAATTTCGCTAAGGTCGCATCTGAAATCTTATATTCGCCATTGTTTATTGTATAATCGACATTCTCAATTCCCCAGCCCGTTAACCTCACGCCTTCCTCGCCGTAGAGCCAATCAATAAAGTTAATAACCGCAGTCGGATCTTTTACTTTTGCACTGATTGCATACGACTCTTGAATGTGATCAAGCTGATAAACTGCATTACGTTTAACACCCTTGTCACTCGCCAACGTAGGGATTAAATCAAACTTGGCATTCGGATCTGTCTTCTGAAGCGCAATATTAAAATTAGAGCCAAACGCGTTATTGTCTTGGAAGAAGAAGGATTTGCCTGCACTTAATTTTTCCTGCCAAATTTGCGATGTACTTACTGTATAATCCGGATCCAACAGTTTATCTTTATACAGTTTGTGCAACCAAGTAATAGCGTCTTTAAACTCCGGTGTAGCAGGACCAAATGTATATTTTTTTGTCGCATCATCGTAATATACTTTCGCTCCTGTAGGTGTGGTATACCCGCTGCCAAAGCCAAACGCAATCGGATTGACCAAATTTTCCGTTCCCGTTAAACCATTTGCAGCCCGGCTTGTGAAAGGGAACGAGGCCGGATTCGCTTCTTTAAATTTCTTTAAAACTTGATACAATTCCTCATAAGTCGTTGGCGTCTTCAAGTTTAATTTAGTTAACATATCTGTACGTATCATGGGCACTTGTCCTGCTTGAGTCGACCATGATGTGATCAACGGAAATCCGAAAAGCTTACCATCGATTTTATTCTTATTCACTTCAGGATGATCTTTAATGATTTTTTGGAAATTCGGCATTTTATCTAAATACGGTGTGAGATCTAGGAAAACGCCTGAATCCGCATTATTAGAAATATCATCTTGCTTCACCATTATGACATCGGGTAAAGAATTCGTCGCAATAAGCGTTTTTTTCTTATCTTCATAGTTGCTTTGCGGAACGCTTTGGATGTCGAGCTTGATATTTTTCCGCTTCATTATTTCTTGTACGGCCTGTGAATCTGCAATTACCGCTTGAGTCGGATTCTCATACCTCATCCAAGTTAGATTCAATTGCTTTCCAGATGCTGAACTTGCTGGTGCAGCTGCAGTTGAAGTGCCCGTTGGTGTCGCATTACTAACTTCTTTCTTTGTACCTGTGCATCCTGCCAGCAAGCTGCCCACTAATAATACCGAACAGGTTACCGCCCAAATCCCTCTTTTTTTCGATCTCATGTTAAGCCTCCTTGTTAAACTTGTTTTCCTTGCAACGTAATCGTATACGCTTTTATACCTTCTTGAAAATAACCAAAGCGGAATAACATGAACCGTTATTCCGCTTTTTCAGTCATGATTCATTTATCCACCTTGTTGCAAAAAGTCCACAAAGCTTTATTAATCCTTTGAAACATTAGCATTTCGGTATTCTATTGGGGAAATGCCTTCGTATTTTTTGAATAGACGCAAGAAAGTCGTGCGACTAAATATCCCGATTTGATCAGCAATCTCACTTATTTTCAAATCGGTATTGCCCAGAAGTTCCTTGGCTTTAGCAATGCGAATTAAGCTAATGTAATCGGTGATACTCGTTCCGGTGGTTTCTTTAAACATCCGAGAAATATACTTGGCGGAAAGTCCAATTTCATCCGCGATCACTTCCAAATATAAATCCTTGGCATAATTATTTTCGATATAAGCGGTAATTAACGATATAACGGTACCCGATTTACGTTCCGGTTTAAATACGGTTTCAGTAATAATTCTTTCATAAAAGTTAAACAACAGCTTGATTCTTTCATCTAACTCGTTGGGAAGTAATTCTTTTTGATTCAACGAGACATATTCATTACCATTAAGAAACGTATAAATATTAAGCCCTTTTTCCGTAATATAACGATTGCCTGTATTGAATAATTCAACTAATAGCGCGCCCAAATAATGAAAGGAAACGCCACGGGCTTTATTGAAGCGAATCATTCCCTCTACCTCTCCGCTTAAACAATCCAAATCACCGGATTTCAAACAATTCACTACTTTATTTTCGTCCAAAAAGGAATAGAAGTAATTTTGTTCGATAACCAAATCAGCCGCATCCAAAATAACCAATTCAGACGAGGCCGTCCTTTTATCAATCGCAGTAATCGCATCACTGTACGACTTGGCAAAATCGCCCACCTGTGGATATACTTTTCCTAAACCGATCACCAATTCACAATAGATCATATCATATTGAAAAGTCAGTTTTATTTTTTCTACGGCCTGATTCAAGCGCTCGCGGTCATTCGGCTGCTCAAGATTTACCATACACATATACAGATTCGGCTCATACTCGAGCATGTAACATTTCACATATTGCTGCATAATGCCCCACAATACTTTTTTCATTTTTTCTAAAATAAGCAAGCGATCGGCTTCTTCAATGTCATGATAAAACCTTTCGCGAAACTGAAACATAAAGCAGCAGCACATATAGTTCCCATTTTGAAAGCCAATTTCATCTAAGATGTGAACGGATGTCTCCTGCTGCACCCACTGATGTCCCTTCATTAAATTCGTAAAAAATTGATCCAACATCTCATTTGAAAATTTATCAAGTTTTTGCGTTGCGTCCAGATTTTGTTGCACCAATTGGTTAATTCGGCTTCCAATCATTTGAAATTCGCCGCCGTTAAATTTGCTATGAATGTCGCCTTCTTTTTCATTTTGCACGAGAATATCTCTTATATTTTTAATCGGGTTATATAAACTCATACTAAATATAAATGAAAATAAGATGCCGATCAAAATTAAGCTAATACAGATCCAAAAAATAAGATTCAATATACTCGAAGGTTCTTTATTAAAGGAATGAATCGGAGTGACCGAATAATATTCCCAGCCAAAAGTCTCCGAAGTGATATGTGTAATCATCTCATTCAAGTGGCTTAATTTGAGCTGATGCGCATGCGGATTTCCGGACTGAAAATCCGCTTTTACCTGCTGCATGACCTCAGTGCTCAAGCCTCCACTATTTAATATTAAGCGATTTTTATGATCGAGTATGAAGTAGGCCGTTGAGCCATAAATCGAATTGTTTTGCAAAGTTTCCGTTATCGCAGGGATGGAAATTGTGGTGACCATTGTTGCCAGATGTCCGTTCAAATACTGTGTAGTTATGCTTGGGATCACTTCATGGATTGAATTATTATAGGAAATGGCTACTTTGGACGGAGCTAATAATTCAAAAAAACTGTCTGATTTAAGCTTTTCTCGCCAATAATCTTTATTGTATTGATCAAATTGATAAAACTTATCAAAGAACGTGTCAAAATTAACCACGCCATCGCCCTGATAAACCCTTTCATCATCGATATACATAAAAATATTATCTATAAAAGAGCTTATGATATTTCGATTCCCGGCAATCGCCCGCACGATGAAAGGCATTTTCACTTTCTCGTCATCCGTTAGTGTGGAATAAGGTTTTAAATATTGTTGGATAATATCACTTAATAGTAAGTTGCTATTCGCCGATTGAGCCATCCCCAAATAGATTTCAATGGTTTTGGCGGAAGAGCTTAAATTGTCGGATAGCTTTTCAGAAACATCCTTTTTCATTAATTGATCCACATTCAAATAAACAAACAACCCGATAATCACAATCGGAATCAATAAGGAGATAAAATACAGCAGTATTTTGAGAAATAACTTATTTTTTTTCAATGGGAGCTTCAACTGTCTCCAATTCATAGGCACACTCCCCCTTATGATTAATTGAATCCTAAGCAATGGATTACAGTTTGCAGCTGAGCCTTTATTCAAATAAACTACTATGAATTTTGATAACAACCTTACGTATTTTTTGGTCATGCTTAACCGTACAGCAAGGTCTGTGAATATCCGCTGGAAAAAAAACCGCATAATCACCGGGATATAAATTTAGCTCTATTTCGTTGTGCAGTTCCCCATAGAAGGTAATGTCTTTCGTCTCGAAATAATCTTCCATAACCTGTTGACTTGGAGAAAGCTTAGCTACCCCTATCTTTTCTTCACCTTTTACTAAGTATTGGATATCCATATATTTTTGATGCGATTCAGGTTTTTGCATTTGAAGCCCCGTTGTCGTCGTTTCTTGAACTAACGCAAAAAGCAGCTCTCCTTCGATCAGATACTTACCTGGTTCTATTGTTTCAATATCATTTTGAAAAATAAAATTCATTCCTCTACGAATCGCATCCGCAACTGCGTTTTTTTCGGTCTCCCAATAAGTAATTTTGCTCCATATCATCTCTTTTATGTTTCCTTCCCATGCTTAAATTAACGTCTGCCGCTTCGCAAGCTAACAAGAGTATTATAGTCGTTATAGGTTCCTTAAGAAATAACCAAAAGGGAATAATGTGTGCCATTATTCCACCTGCACATACAAAACCCAATAAACCAAAAGGTTTACTGGTTAAGATGGGAAAAGTTGATCGGATCCAAAACAAGATTATCGGATTTCTAATAATTT
>JAQBPR010000249.1 GCA_028287395.1 Bacilli bacterium | reverse complement strand
AAAATATTTAACCAGCGACGAAAATTTTATGCCTTATCACAAGCAGCCGGAATAATTACCAACTGGTATAGATACCACAGCTGTTCATTTTGAAATCAAAAAAGGACAAGTAGGCTATCATCATTGCTTGACTTGGCATGGCAGCCCGAATAATCGTTCCGAGATGAAACGCCGCGCTATTGCTGTGCATTACATGCCGGGTTATACCAGGTACGTACCTAATGGAAATCATCCAATGAGCCGCCATATTCATGTAAATCCCGGTGAAATTCTGGAAGGCAATGAATTTCCGCTAGTATACAGCAAATAACCAGGGACGCGTCCGATAATATCCAGGGACGGTACGATAATTATGTCGCCGTCCCGATAACTCACCAAGTGTCCGTCCCTCGGTTATATAACTTTCCTTTAACCTGTAGTTAATTTAAATAAGCGATTATCTACTATTTGTTCTTCACTAATTTGTGTAAATAATTGCAAATAAGGTATTCGTGCTTTGATAACTCTAATGCTATCTTTTCTTTCTTGTCTATTCACTTTACCTCATATAAACTTCCTGGCTCTGGTGCAAAAAACCTTTTTACATACCAAATATAGTATTTCCCTTTAGGCTCCAGCCCAAAGCTTTATTGTTCATCATAACACCTCGGCATCCCAAGGCATCCACTGTGGCAATGGCAACTAGCTGAGTTCTATGGAAAAAAGACAATTCATATGTAACGCCATTATCTGCTGGGCAAGACATTGTACCATTTGGAAATACTGGTGATGACCATCAGGAACAGTGAAGTAAAATTATATATTGCGCTTAATTGAAGTCATTATTATATTCGAGAAAAAAACGTCAGTATCCTCTTATTTCCATTCAAATGTTACTAAACTATTCTGCCCGATCAACAACCTTACAACAATGCAAGCTTCTCAACTATCGTATCCCTTCGTAGCTTAATGATCAATCCCGTTTTATCCTAAAATAACTTTCTGATTTCAAGTTACTTTATGTCTTTTTGGAATACATGTCTCCAAGTATAGTAGAGTTACAATTAGTATCGTTAAGATCCGGATTTTCGGAGAGTTCACGAAAGTGACTGTTACGCAAAAGGGCTTAGACCCGTTCCGTTAGAAGACCGACCTCCACCCCTTAGATAGGTGTAACGAAGGAATGAAAGGGCAAATGACCCGTTGAGACATGGGAGTGAAAATCGCTAAGGGCTATGTGGAGAATACGTGCAGTATATGGAATGATTTGGGTAGGGCTACCCCCTCCTCTGTTCCCACACGCTTACTAACCCATAATCCTTTTGTTCTCAACTCCCTTTTATCCATCAGCCAATTCTATGGGAGATGAAATCCTGAGAATTCACGAGCTTACGTGAGATAATCGAATCATACTGAGGGAGCTAAATAGCTAATACATAACTTTATGTAGAAATGGCATTGCTTTGTCATAATCATTTTTGTAGTGACCAAAACTTTCATCTTCAAGAATTTCAAAACCAGCCTTTAAGTAAAGTCCTATTGCTTTGTAGCTCCGAGTTGATGTATGTAAATAAATATCTTTATTACCTTCTAAAAGCAACAATCTCCTTAGACACTCTGAGATAAGAGCCTTTCCAAGTCCTAGGCCTTGATATTCATCCTTCACTGCAAACCAATGGATTGAGGGATCTCGTCTTTCTCCCATCAGATTCCACCAACTTGTGATTGTGCCTATTTCTTCACCGTTTTCATTCAAAATGAATAATAGTCTCTCGACTAGATCATCTCTAAAAGGCAAATACTCAGCCTGAAAATAAACAAGACCTTGTGCCGTATTTTCGAATTCAGCAACAGAAGTTTCAATCTCAGCCCATTTCTCTTCTTTACCTGGAACATACCATTCAAAAGAATATCCTTGAGGTAAAGCAAATTTTGTTAATAGGACATCAGCTCTACGTTTCATAATTACATTATAGTAAGGTATTGATTTATCTAACATTGCTGTCCACCCCTTGCCGTTTCGTAGTTTTGCTAATTTGCCCTTTAGTTGAGAAAAGCCACCTCGCGCCAACCCACCAGGTGTTAACTAATGTTTCAGTTCGTAAAACAACGATGTTTCGCTCATTTCTGCTTTACAGGACAAAATATTGTTATTTCATTTTGTTCATCATCTGATTCTCTTATTGTCTTCTCATCGTGTTTCTCAAAATAATAAGCAACATCATCATAGGTATATCCGTTTTCAACCAGCCAGCGAGACGCTTTGCAACAGAACCGTTTTTATTAATGCTCGATGGATGATACCTAAAATAAAGTTCGAGCGCCAAGATCAGTTCAACACGAGTCCAAGCAGGATTTCGAAACTCACGTTTGCGTGCAGGGATAGACATTGAAACTTCAACTCCATCAATTAACTGAACCTCAAAATCATAATCTTGACGAATTAACGCGCGCTGACCTTCTAGGTATTGGCTAAATGACTTTCCCTTACCTTTTCCGTAAATAAATCAATCTAGGGATAGGATTGGATTTAATTTTTTCAATTGAAATAAATTAGATAGTGTTTCCCCACTTTCAAGCATATTCCGCAACTGTTTTAATTGCGCTTCTCCACCATACATCATCGGTTCTTGGAATAGTTGAGTTATGGCTTCATATTCTTCCGTCTGATAAATATCCTCAAATTCTTCAAAACACATGTTTCTGTGTTTGATTTTTTCAACTGTAAAATTATTCACCGCAATTGTTTCTGAGGGAAAGACATTATAATAATTATCAATATAATCCTGATATTCTTTTTCTGTCTTAATTGTTCGTTGTTTAAAGGTGCTTCATTCATCAAATCAAATCCCTTCCTTCAAACAGATTTTCATACTATTACGTTGCAGCGGTAAAGATCTTTCATTAATTCCTTATATTTGCCAAAGATTAAGCCTTTTGAAAGATCATTTAATATATTAGGAGTTAAGTTGGTTTATTCCTTATTATATTGTTTTTACTAAAAACCGTTCTCCGTTTTTATGTAATTCTCTCCTTTATATTTATCATGTCAAATTAATAAAAGGGTTCTGGTGCAAGAAATAAATAAGCACCAACAACATGTATCGTGAAATTATTTTTTAAGCTATCTCGCCGAATAACTGATTGAAGAGTTGAACGTTATTAGGGGCAGACAAATTTTTCAATTTGACCTGCCCCTTTTTGATCATATGCATCGTTTCAATGCCTTGAATCGTTTTCTTTGCAGTTTCAAATGATTTAAAACCAAGCATTGGATTTATCCTTTTCTTTATAAATCGATGATCCTGTTCGATCATATTATTTAAATATTTGACCTGCCTCATCAAAATCTCTTGAGGTAGTTCTTTGTTTTTCTTAAGA
>JAQBPR010000242.1 GCA_028287395.1 Bacilli bacterium | reverse complement strand
GGAAAAATATAAAAATTAACGTAGTTTAGATTGAAATAGCCACAGTCGAGCAATAATTGCTCCCAGTGGCTATTTCTTTCAAATTTTAATCCCCCCGATATATCCTTACCATGCACTCCACATGTGTGGAGACGGTGAAAGGAATATAACGTTTAATGACATTTATCTTTCAAACCTTTAATAGATACATGACACATTTGCCTAGTTTCTCTTGGTCAACAAATCAAATAGTAATGATCAATCTCAATGTCTTTTTATTTTTTTTGTATATTTCCTTAGAATCATAATTCCGTTAACAAACATCAAAAATGATATTGATAAAAAACCATATTTGATATACCCTAGATTTGAGTCGTCAAATATATAAATTACAAATTGTATTAATAAGATTGTTCCTACTAGGAATGACACGATTCCACTTAATTTATAACTGTTCTTCAATACTTTCCCACTCCCTTAAAATACTTCTTTTATTGGGTTAGTCCATGTCCTTTAAGAATAATTTGCATATCCAATGTACGAACCATCAGGTTTTCAGGTTTATCTACAGAATGAAAGCCAAACTTTTCATATAAAGTGTGAGCATCATGAGTACCTAGCATAAACCGAGTTCCTTTTAAATGGGGATGTTCCACAATTACGTTCACAAGCCATTTGCTTAATCCGCGACCTCTGTACTCTGGGATGATGAATACATCTGAAAGCCATGCAACTCGAACAAGATCAGAAATGACACGAGCTAAACCTATCTGCTTTGCTTCACCAGTCGTTGGATTACCTTCATAAACCCCATAGCATAATGTTGAATTTTGTATCATCAACTCCACCAATTCTTTAGATACGCCTTTTAACCAGTACGATTCTTTATTTAGAAACTGAAATATCGTTTTTACATCTAAATATTTCTTATCAGTAGAAATAGTGAAACCATCGTTATTTGTCCAAAACATTTGAACATCTGAATTCATTCAATACTCCTCCAAATCAATTATCTACTGAATTCTATTTCGCATTTCCATAAAAGCATTCTTTCGTATGCTTTCATTGGATTGTTAGAGTTAATACTCATAATCTATAGAACCCATAGCATCCTTCACAAAGATATCACGCGTGGTATTATCTATCGTACTTCTTATCCACCATTTGTTATCTTTAACGATTAGTTTGGGGTCATTTGTTTGAATCTTATATTCAAAGTTATAACCATTACTTTTCCTACTATAATTTTCTTTATATATTATCTCCTTACCCCAATAAGCAGTTAATGTTACCGTTTTTGCTGCTCTTGACTCATGATATAATTCATCATTAGGCAAATAACGAAATAACCTTATACACTTAGCGAATCTATCCGGATCTTCATATTCCTTATCACTAATGAACTCTTCGGGATTCAAGAAAATATTCAAATCCAAGTGTTTTGTTGCTGGATTAAATTCCGCAGCATGCTCAAGATTAATTTCTTTGGGATCCAACTCTTTCGAACAAAACGTACCTATCCTTTCAGTATTAATTAAATCTAGTACCATTTGATTGTTTGGTATAACCTGCTTTAAATCATGATCAGGTTTGTAATAGACTAAATAACAAAATCCCGTAAAGTATAGAAAAAAAATTAACGCCATAATTCTTTCTTCTGATAGAAAAGGTCGTTTTTCCATCATTATTAAATATGAAAAAACGATTGAAAGAGGAAATAATAGTATAGTAAAAAAACCAGATAAAAAAACAAATCCCAGACTCGACTTAGAGGTTAATAAAGCTAAAACGAAAAGTATAATCCCAATGCTAATGACAAGATAAGATAAAACCAGTAAAACCCCACGTTTTTTATTTTTAAATGCCAACAACAAGCTCTTCAAGGTTTCACCTCTATTCAAAACTTTCACCTAATTTCATCTTTCAATAATTTCCCCATAAATGCATTATTTCGATGGATTATTGCAGACATTTTTGAATGACATCTTTAGCCTCGCATTGTAAAAAAGGTGATAGGAGATCCCTACCTCGACTATCAAATAAAATTTATCTAGTGACGTCATCCTTTTGTAATCTGAAGTAACTTACATTCCATTTCTCAATATTACGAATAATCTCCGAATTATTCTTTATTACGACTACTTTATTCATATATGGAATGAGCATTTTGAATATCTCTGGTTTTTTCACATCATCATACTCTTTATTCCATTTGAAATGCTGAAATAAATCTCTCAAATTTTGTTTATAATTCCCTCTTTCAATACCGATCTTTTGTTTCATAAATCTTGTTAAGATTCGCAAATCTCTGCTTATTCTTGAAGGAGATACATAAATGATTAATTCCGATGCTTCAAAACTATTCACCACCCACTGGTGATGTGCACCTTCTACAATCCATGATTCTTGACTTATTATTTCTATTAACAATCGATCTCTCTCATCAACAGAATTTCGTATATTGTCATCCTTTGTTGTTCTTTTCCACACTACATTGTCTAACTGATGATATGGCAGGGATAACTGCTTTGAGAGAAATTTAGCTAGATAGGTTTTTCCGCTTCCTACTGAACCAATAATATGAATTTTTTTTATTCCCATTATAATCATTCCTTTATATGCTCTTCCGATAATTATGGAATTAAAGAACTTACTTTTATAAATCACCCTATGAAAATATTCTTTCATTGGGCATCCTAGTTTGGTTTTTTTACATATTCTCTATACCTAGCTATGCAAAAAAGCATAATCAAAAAAGAAATTAGGGAACACGGAGTAAACACCCAAAAGAATATATCTATTTCTTTATTTTTAAATGCGAGTAATAACAATAATATGGATAAAACAGCTAAACGTATACACCTCATAAAGAGTATTGTTTTTCTATTGCTCACCATTTCAAGTCCCTTCTATTCAATTCATTTATGTATTGATTTGTTATTCTCTTCAAATGATTTTTGATATTTTCTTTCCATTGAACCCCACATGTATAAGCCAAAAAATATCCCTGCAATTATAAAGGTTATAATTCTTACACTTATGCTCCGAAAAAAGTCATCTTTATTAAAAACATCTAAAGTAAATCCATATTTCGTTATTCTAATAAGGAACTCACCCATTATTGAAACAGGAAAGCCCCATAATAATATTCCGTTAAGCACATATGATTTCTTGCCTTTTTTTCTGGTTTTTTCCCATTTCTTAATTTGTTTCAATGTCATATATCTGTTCAATCTGGACAACGATTTAATCAAACGAAATCCCCCATTCATTGGGATTAATGTTACTTCGATAATCAGTAGAAAAACCTTTTTTTAAAAAATATTTGAAAACTTAAAGTATTAAATGAACCGCTCCGCAGCTACGATACTTTTTATTCACTCTTATATGTCTTGATCTTACTAACTAATTGTTCGATGGGTTGATTCATTTCATTATTGTAAAATTCTAAACGTACTTCTTCCTTATCTGTGATATGACACCAAAAGTAAAAGGCTGAAACCTTATACTTCGCCAATAATATTTTCGCAGCAGTGATGGATTTATTCGCAAAATTGTTAGGATTAAGTGGGCTTTCCTCCTTCCAAGACACATAGATACCATCTATTCCTCCTAGTTCAGATGAATAGGTTATATCAGTACTATCGTGTGTTTGAAAGTACTCCCTCTCGTTAGGCGGGGTAAAGGATTGTATGTTGACTGTGACATCCGGAATAAACGCCTTCAATAGATTGGAAAACTTATGCTTTATATCGCTCGCTAATGCCCAACGCAAATAATCATCACTTGTCACATTTCCATCGGAATCAAGATTCACATAAAAAACAAAGTCACCTTGGGGATTAGGAACTTTAACCTTGGAATGATAACCAAGTCCAAGTAAATCCGGCAAAGCCCAACCACTGTTCATTTTAACACCAGGATATTTATAGGAAAGGTATTCTTTAGCATTTCCACTAAACTCCAGAACTTTAAAAATAAATGGTCCGGCAAATATTAAGAAAAGCGATAAAACAATACCCAAAGCGATAAGCTTCCCTTTGTTTTTCATGTTTGTTTGCTTTGTTCAATTAATTGAGTCTTATTTCCCAAAATAATCAACCCTATCCTTTTGATTTTTATTCAAATTTAATAATAACTTTCCATCGAAATATTACTTTTATTGTGTTTAAAATCAATTATTTAACTATCTATAATAAGTGATTTTCTTTTACCAATCAGCCGAGAATTTTACCATGGTTGATTACTAACCAGAGGTTGAACAAATGATCCTGTATTAATAATATTAATTGTCTCTATCCATTCGTACATATTAGTTGCTCCGATCATAGCGTCTGTATCAGAATCCGTTGAACCGCCTCTTGTTATTAATTGACCTGGATGAACTGCACAAACAGTAATATTATCCATTTGCAATTCTTGACTTAGACTTATCGTAAACATATTCTGTGCAGCTTTTGCCATACGATATGAGTATGAAAAGTCACGATTAATAAATTCGCCCGAAGCCATTCTTGTTAAAGAGCCTAATCTAGATGATACATTAATAATTCGCGGATTATCTGAATTCCGCAAAAAAGGTATGCAAGCTTGAACGGTTCTTATGGGTGCAAGACAGTGGATATTAAATAGATTATTTACCTCTTCCGTACTGACAGTTTCTATAAGAAATTCCTTCCCAGATATACCCGCATTATTAATTAATACATCTATACTATCAACATGTTTACTGACTATATTAGCTATACATTCCTTTGCATCATCATAATTAAGATCAGCTACTATTGGATAACAATTTTTCGGAAAGGTATTCATTAATTGTTCTGCGGTTTCTTCAGTTCGTACCAATGGAAAAGAAATGTATTGTTTTGTTGAGTAGACCTTTAATAATTCATATCCTAACCCTCTGTTTGCTCCAGTAATTAAGACAGTTTCCATTGATTAATCCCCTCTGTCTTGAGATATTAAATAATTCCCATTAAAATCTTACACTCATGGCGTTGTGCATAAATACAATAATACCAATTTTAGCCAAAATAGTACACGAATTATTCTGAAAATGGACTTGCCATCCCTTCCCATCAGAGTTAACATACACACACTCGAACAATGGGAAGGGGATTGGTATTATGACGGATTGGCCGGATTGGTTTCAGGAAAGTTTGCAACAGAGGTTTTATGATTTAACGAAGGTTGCCGAAAGACAAACTCAAGCGAAGTTATTACTGGAGAGGGTATCAACATTACATTTAGAATTGAAAAATCAAACGGACATCCATATTCATGATATTTTGTTGGAGTGGGAAGCTGCGATGACGCTTGAGCATTCGTTTGAAAATGAGTGGCTGTATTTAGAAGGAGTGAAGGATTGTATGAGGTTAGTGCACCCGATTTATTATAATTTAGGGGATAGTCAATCGAAGATATGACGAGCAAACAGCATGGAATAATCCCACGCCATCTGTCGTTATGATTCTGAATATTGATTACTCCTCGAACTCTTCAATCTCCAATCCACTTTTCAAGGCAAATAAATAATGCGTTGGCGAGAGAATTGTTATCTTCTCCACCAACGCATTAAATATGTCATCATCAAATTGTTCCAGTAAACCTTCTCGTTCATTAATCGTATGTATGATTTCTTTGATTCGTTCCTTGTATTGATCCTGTTGCTCATATTCCTTGGTTATCTTCAGTTTCCGATTTCTTAATTCGTCTAATTCCCGAGAAATCCTAGCATTCTCTTCATTGTAAACTGTTTCGTCAATGTTATCCCGAAGCTTCAGTTTCACCAATGCCTTTAAGTCTTCTTTCAATTGTTCGATATTATTCTCAATTTCACTCAACACCCTATTACCTATTCGCTGAGACAATACTTTTTCAATATTGGCGTTCAGCGTTTCAGTGAAGCTTCCCTTATCTTCCTTTAGTCGATTAAATACTCTTACAAAAGCATTCTGCAATATATGTTCATCCACTGCTTTTGCATCACAAGCTTCCTTCCCTTCATTTACATAGGTTCGGCATTGCCATACAACTTTCTTGGAAATATTATTGCTGTTCCATGTTCGCCTTTTAAAATTTGCATCACAGAAGCCACAGATTATCTTACCACTGAATGCATATTTGCTGGAGTATTTATTCCGATCCCCAATTACATTACCCTTCATCAATGCTCTTCGTTCTTTTTCATTTTGCACCGCATCAAACATTTCCTTCGTAATAATCGGTTCATGGTTATCTTCGATCAAATATTTTTGTTCCTGCCCTTTATTCTTAACTCGCTTATGCGTTAGAAAATCCAAGGTTATCGTCTTCTGCTGAAGCAATGCACCATAATATTTTTCATTGGTAAGGATCAACGTAATGGATGAATCCCACCACTTTTTGTTTCCAGTAACGGTTTTAATTCCATCCGCCATCAAGCCCTTAGCAATTGCCTGATAGCTTTTACCTTCAATGTACTCTTGATATATCCTGCGAACCAATTCAGCTTCCTTTTCATTAATGACCAATTCCCCAAATTCATCTTTATCATAGCCAAGGAAGCGAGTTGTATTACATACCACTTTGCCTTCCTGAAATTTAATCAGTCCAGTATTGGAAAGCATATGTTTTAACTCAGCGAATAGTTCTCGGTGAAACTGACCGAACTCTCGATCAAAATACTTAGGAAAATAGCATAAGGCAAAATACTCGATATCCATTTCTCCGATTAATTTACGGAGTTCAGAAAAGGTGAATGCTTCGATTAGCTGCTTCATTTTTGGTGGTTTAAAATGCTTCTCCATGTATTGCTTGAGCAGATGTGTTTGTTGTTCTTGGGTTATCGTTTCAATTGTTGCAGCTCCTTTCATTCATTAAACATTGAGGCAATCTATTTTTTCCAAATAAAATGGAAAAATCGAAAAGAGGATTGTCCCATTTCATGTTGAATTATAATATCTTGGGGGGGGATTGAAATGGCAGAAGTAAAAATAATGACGACAGATTCAGAAATAATGGAGACTTTTTCTATAATGCAACAATTACGTCCACATTTAATGCAAGACGATTTTTTAATAAAAATTAAACGTCTCCAGCATAAATACGACTATACATTGGTCGCTGTTGTTGTAGAAGGTAAGGTAAAATCTGCTGCGGGATTTAGGATAACGGAATCCTTAGCTTGGAGTAGCTATCTTTATGTTGATGACCTTATAACTGATGAAAACAGCCGATCAGAAGGATACGCAAACCTTTTGTTTGATTGGTTGGATTTAGAAGCAAAAAAGAATAATTGTGAACAATTTCATTTAGATTCTGGAGTTCAACGACATGATGCTCATAGATTTTATCTCAGAAGGAAAATGGATATTACTTGCCACCATTTTCAAAACACTTTATAAATTGTAATCGAAAAATTTACCCTTAAAATTCATCACAAAAATTTCTGCATCCCCTGCTGGCGGCACTTATTTCTCATATAGAAGTACCCCCTCCCCGACAAACACAAAAAAGTGGTATCTCTACCACTCTAATTGTTCCAATGCTTCACGCATATCCTTTTCAGTGGTCATCGTGTATAAATTCGTTGTTGTTATATGGTCATGTCCGAGGATTTGCTGGATTGTTGTCAATGGTGTCATCTGTCTAACCAAATGATAACCAAGCGTATGCCTGAGTTTATGCGGAGTCACCTCAACCTTGACCCTATCACCGTACTTTTTCAGAATTAAGTTGATAGCATTCCGATCATATGCCCCACGCTGCCCGATAAATAGGTACTCACACTCGCTATTGGGTCTGATTTCTAAGTAACTTACAATTGCTTTTCGTACATCCTTATTAATAGGAAGCATCCGCTCAGCATTCCCTTTACCTATTACCGTCAATGTTCCCTTTCTGTCGCTCAACTCGACATCCCTTAACCGTATACCAACCAATTCGCTTACCCTGACTCCTGTTCCAAGCAGGATTTCTATCATACATATGTGCTTCCTGTTGCCTGAACGGTGTATTTCATTGCGTAGCTTCCATATATCAGTATCCTCTAGACCCTTATACTGCCGAGCTATCTTACTTCGAACCGTATCAATGTGCAAATGTTCCTTTAAGCAGTCCATATCATGCATCCACTTGAAGAATACGTTCAAACTGGCTATCTTTCGGTTAATCGTTATCACTTTTTGATCACTACGAAGGAGTTGCTTCTTATAGTCTATACCATCCAACTTAATCAATTTTTCTAAGCCATACTCCGTCTTTGTACCATACCAAGCCATAAACGCCAACGTATCCCTCAAGTAGCAGGATACCGTATGATCACTCCGTTCCTTGTTTCGTAAGTGTGCTTCAAACCCCTGAATATAGTCCACTTTGCCCCCACCTTTCGCTTGTGTGTCACATCATAGCGTTAGTGGGGGAGAAAGTAAACTCAATACATAACCTTTCTTATTCTAAATTTTCGTTTGATTATTAGCCGATTTCAGCCATTTTTCGGGTACATTTTATCGTTTATCTATCAAATAACTGACGACATAACATTAATCCATTTCGGATTCTTCGAAACCATCTTCAGTGGATTCCTCAAGTTGCTCATATTCAGCTTCAATTGTATCTGCATCTATCATCTGTAGGAATAGTTGCTTACGTTCCAACTCAGCGGCTTTTGTACTGACAACAATCTCTCTACGATCATTCCAGTCTGTTGGAACACGATTCTTCAGCCAGAATACCATTGCTGTAGGATTAGGTGGCATATGACGCTTCACTTTCTCAATTCGAGTCCGTTTCTTGCCATTTTTATCTTCCTCAACCACAGTTTTGATTTCTTCATATTCATAGCCAGTCGCTGAACGAAATAAAGAATTCTCCACAGATATATTTGTAAAAGCCCTGCCCCATTTTACTAATTCAGCAAGCACAGGATGTTTATCAACATATTCATACCAAGTCGCAGGTGCAATGCTTAAATTTTTATAAATCTTATCCATCGGAACACCGTTTTCAAACCACTCTTGAATTTCAGATAATCTCGGTAATACATGTGTTTCCCATTTGGTTGGTTTTTCCAATACTTCTGCAAGCTTAATATGCTTAGATTTATATTCAGTAAGCGTACAAACGTGTATCCCTAATCGTTTAGCAATATCTTCCTCAGTAACGCCTTCACGTACCCAAGTCCCAATATCCTTTAAACGAGGTATAACGTTCAACTCATATTTCGTCAAAATTGATGACTTGTTCTTTTTCTTCGGTTTCTCATCATTCTTACTCATCTATTACATCAACTCCAAATAAAAAAGAGCCTATGCAAGAAATGCATAGACGTTTTTATAGTTTTACACTGACTTACTTTTAGCTGTCCTGTTTCATTTAAAGCCATACTGCATGTTACTATCGTTATCCGTTAGTTCAGCCGACTGCATTTTGAGGGAGTTGTTCTCCAAGTGACACATTCAATTCCCTTAGGTGTAGATATTTTGCCTATTCCTTATTATTTCGTTGTAAATTCAAGAAGAAATCCACTATTGATATTTCCTACATCATCTCTGAAATAACCTTCATCGATGGCAAGCTGATACTTTTGTCCTGATTCAATTACTTCATGAAACAATTTCATTGCATCATAATCAGGTAAGAATATTAATTTATTCCCTTTTATTTTCACATTCATTTCGACATACCCATCCTCTGAACCGCTTGGAACATTGGCTTTTGTTATCATTGCGGTTGGATTTAAAGTTGGCGATATTCTTCTGTCAAAATCTATTTCTATCCCTTTCCCTAAATCAACTTCTGTAGCGGCATTATTAGGAGATAGGTGAGTTGCCTTGAACTCACTAACTTTGTAATTAAAAACTGTTCTTCCTATATGTAAAATTGGTATATTGGTTTTCTCTATATTAACGATTAACTTATTATTGCTAAGTTCTATTGTTCCAATTGTTTCATCATCGTTATTATTATCAACAAATTTTGCTATATTATTCTCTAACTTAATATTTACACCATCATAACTATATGTGCGAGTAATATATAAATGGAAACTTATTGACGATTTGGTTAATTCAGTTATTTTTATTGTTGTACTATTTCCTCCAGTATGCGGTATGGAAGTATACCAATGTCCTACATATCCTTCACTGTTTTCTCGTATTTTAAAATATGTTCCAACAACTTTATTAGTATCGTTGGCAGGAACTATTTTGCCCCAGTGTGTGCTGAACCCTGTGTCTGTTTTTGTAAAACCCAGTAAATGATCGCCTGGATTATAAGGCTTAGATGTATTCGTTTCATACGGTGAATAACCGCTTAATATGAAGTCAATATGATTCCTGTCTCCATTGATTTTTGCCTGTAGAGAACTATAAACTCCAACTCCAGAATCGTCAGTCGTTATTTTTGCACTATAATCATTTTTTTCTTTTGTTATAAAAACCTCATAAAACTTTGTATAATCTTTTGAATCAATATCCTCTGTAAAAATATAATCGCCAACCCATGAATCCAAGTTTTGGGATGTTGATGGAGTAGATTGAGATACTTTTGTCGGAGTATAAGATGAACCCGTGTCGTTTTGCTGCAGCTCAATTTGGTTTTTATTTTGTGCTTCTGTTGGTGTTGATTTTGGAGTTTCCATCTTTATTGTAACTGTTGGTATTGTCGTGGGTGAAGCTGATGGTGTAAATATAGGAGAAGCTACAATATCTTTACTTGGACTTATCATTGAATCAGTCTGCAAGTTACAACTAGTCAGAAATACTACTATTGTCATTACCATAAACGAAGTACACAGCAACATAAGACTTCTCAAATTTATATTTACCTCCTTTTCCATTTGGTACATTATACCATTAATTTCTACAAAAAAAGCTATCCTTTTCGGACAGCACGACTAAAATTGATATTTAATTTTTTATTGGTACACCATAGCGCTTAAGAAGCATTGTGAAGATTGCTGCTCGTTAGTTGAATACTGGTTTGTGATACGTTGAGTAAACTAATTTATATATTTTCAACATAAAGGTGCAGATTTCCTGCATACAACCTAGAAAGGACTGGTTTCTCAGCCTCTATTTTACTTCCAGTTGCATCCCCTTTTATGAATCGTATCACAATATTCACTTTTACATTACTAATATCCCAATCACCCTTTCGGTTTAGTCAGCACATGATACCTCTGAAATTACCGACTCAGCAACGATATCTTGATAAGGAATCTTCTTACCACCCCGAATCAACCAAACTCCGCTGTCACCGCCAATGTGGGCAATGTATCGGTTCACAATTACATCTGCATATTTCTCGTCTAATTCCATCGTAATCATTATTATCCTCACTTTATATGTTTCTCCAAGGCAAGAGTAATCTTTAGTGTAGTCTCATTTCTTCTAGTTTTTAATTTTATAGTCACTCTAAACTTATTCCACAATCCAATTGGAAATCCCTTTATTCGACAGGTTATTTCCATCATTAACACCATTCAACCGACACCAATCTGTCAGCAAGTGCATGTTCTCATGAAAAAACCTCCCAATATGGGAGGGCTGAAATATCCCTTTTACTGAACGCGACTCAATATCAAAGTCAATTTTATTTGATCTTTCAATCTTTATTGCTTCACAACGTATACCAGCTATTATTCCGATTAAACACGACTCGAAATCACAAGTCCGTTCACAAACCCATATCGCAAGTGATTTGATTCTAGTATTTTATAAATTTTCTTGATGTTCTTTAAATAATCTAATGGTTAATAATATTTCACTAAGAGCAGAATCAGCATCGCTATTTGATAGAGAGTGCTTATTAGAGGAAGTTTGCGTATTTCGGTAACATCCGGACACCCATTCCGGTAACATCCGGACAGCGTTCCGGTAACATCCGGACACTCATTTCGGAATGATCCGGACACCTTGTCGAGTTATGAAAATAACAGGTACTCTT
>JAQBPR010000238.1 GCA_028287395.1 Bacilli bacterium | reverse complement strand
CTGACTAAACCAATTGGATCTTCCCCCATTGCAAACTTCAGCAAAATCTCTTTTTCATCTTTCGAAATACAACACCATGTTTGCTGGATAATCTCCGTTGTTACCTTGGCGTTTAAATGATCACCGGCTTCCTGCAGCGCTTGTTCCAAAGGTTTATTATCAACTTGAAGCCGTTGTTTAATTAAATTCCAATCATGCATTTCATTCGAATTAAACTGATCTACTGAAACATGCTGCATTAAATAGTGTCCGAGTGCATGCATCGTTGATAATCCTGCACCTGCAGAAGAACCGCTCCCTATTACTAATAGAGGATTCAACTTCATTGTATTTTCAATAAATTGTTGATATCGTTTAATGATAACCACCGCCCTAAGTTCCTCCTATTAGTTTAGTCAGCTCTATTCTTTTTTAAACAATCAGGTTGTGTTGGCGCTCCCAATTATCGCTCTCCAAAAAGTAAAGGACACTGACCTAATAGGTCAGTGTCCTTTACTTTTTGGTGGAGACGAGGGGAGTCGAACTCTTGTCCGAAAACATCAAGACGGTTTCATAATCATAAATACAAACAGTACCATGCCTAAAAGAGAAGCCAAGTATGTAAATAGCTTACATAATAATGTTTCACGACTTCTCAGCCGAAATGTTTGGCTATTTCAGAAGCGATTGTTGTTCCTGCATATGGGCACCTTTTAAAATTTCGTTTGCATTCTTTTTATCGGTATCCGTTCCGCCATTTACTTTGGCGACCAAAAATGTTTTCCAAGCAGTCTTTAAATTTGTATCTTCGTAAGTAACAGAAAACAGCATTGAATTATACGTGGATTTTAAAGCATCTGTTAAATCATTGTATTTATTGAACAACTGCGATATTTTATCAGCATTTATTCCAGCAATATGCATCGCGCCGGCAACTACATTTCCAAAAACCATTTCATTCTTTTCAATTGCTATCTCTTGTGTCAACGCGTTAAATGCTGCTTCATTATTATATTTACTAATAATATATGCTGCGTTATATCTTACTTCCGGATTCGGATGTTTCTCTAATATGCTTGACAGCATTGTAATATTTAAATTGTCAGGCATAGCGCCGAGGATCTGATTGACTGCATATCCTTTTTCTACCGACCCTGAAACACTTATCGAATAATCAACTAACTTTGGCAAATCAACCGCAAAATATTGTTTGATAAACTTAATAATAGTAAGGTTTTTTTGAGCAGACGGTAATTTATAATCATACTGACTCACCAGTTTTTCGAAGAGCTGGGCTTTATCCATAGCGAGAGCTTCATTAATATTTTTTATTTCAATATCGCTAAATGCATCAACACTCTTATTAGCATCTATTGAAATATTTGAGTTTACATCGACATCATTATTTGTAACGATTTTGTTATCATTCGCTGAAGGCTCAGTTATTAAAACCGCTCCTGCCTGTGCATCATAATCAATATGAAAACCAAAAGCTTCAGCCACTACCCGTGCCGGCAAATAAATGCGACCCCCCACGTTTTCAGCGGCAACATCGAGAATAGAACTAACTTGACCGTTCTTATAAAATTCTTTTTTACCAACAAACAATTCTATTTTTGTTTCTCCCAAAATGGCAGTTACAGATTGCTTATCTCCATCCCAAATGATATGTTGTTCGTCATTTACCACTCCTAACGCCACAAGTAAATCTCTAAGCGGAAATAAACTTCTTCCGTTCTCGAGAAAAGGTTTACCGGCAGAAAATTGGACATTCGAACCTTTGACTGTCATTTTCAAATCTGAATTATCAGCATAGGTGAAACCTGAAAAAGCAAAAAGCAGTACAGCTATTGTTGAAATTAAAGTAACACATCGTTTCATGATGAACCTTCCTCCAATGCATTTTATTTTTTGCTATAACTTCATCGTCTACAATGATCAGTTTGTGTTTTTTGCATTATGTCATCACCTCACTGTCTACATTCTACCACAGAAACGAAAGCGCTATCAGTTCAAAGACAATTCAAGAATAAAATCGAAAACAACAAAAACCATCTATGCGAAGCAGATGGTTTATAGTGATTGCTTTGAAAGCCGTTTCCACGCTATTGTTACCGGATACGCGCTTGCTTCTTTGCTCGGATTGGTACATATCGCAGTTTCATTGCGGATAAACATCATTCGAATGGGTATGTCCAGAATCGTTCTGTTCCAAACCGCTCCTGGATTTCTTTATCTTTCAGCTTATTACTGCCTAACAACTCAACGGCTTGAAATTGAGAACGATGAGCTTGTATGGATTCCATTTTTTGTTTCAAATAATCTTTTACATCATTTATTACATCAGGTTTCCCGATTGCTTGCTCAAGATTCTTGGCAAAAGCTATGCAGTGAACAGGAGGCCTTTGGTCTTTAGTCATTCTTCCAATCGTTCGGATAACTGCAGCCCCACATGCATCATGATCGGGATGAACACTGTAATTAGGATAAAACGTAATGACCAACGAGGGGTGAAGCTCTTTCATAAGAGCCTCGATTCGTCCATCCAACTGTTCCTTGTCCTCGAATTCGATCATTTTATCGTGAAATCCAAGTAATCTTAAATCCTGTATTCCAATGGCTCGGCAGGAAGCTTCAAGCTCTTTCTTACGTATGGCTGGAAGTGT
>JAQBPR010000094.1 GCA_028287395.1 Bacilli bacterium | reverse complement strand
CGCATCTACAGAAAGAAATTTGAGTCTGGGGAGACTCTCTCGACACGTGATCTTTTCTATTATGCGAACGAACTGTATGATCACGCTTATATTGAGGAAGCGGTCGTGATTTACGAGGAATTCTGGTGTTCTAAGCTAGGTTGGATAGAAGACCGCATCACGTCGTGTCTCAAATTAGCGCATTGTTATGCACGTTTGGGAGAGCATGATAAACAACTGCAAGTGTTATTCCGTTCCTTTGAGCTTGACACCCCACGGGCAGAAATTTGCTGTCGTTTAGGTGCTTTTTTTATGGAATTTAAAAGGTGGAACCAGGCCAAACATTGGTACTTGGCAGTTAATACCCTTGGAAAACCTCCGATGACTGGGGGTAGTATAGATCTACCTTCTTGGACTTGGCTTCCTCATATACAGCTTTGTGTATGCTACGATCGTTTGGGCGAATACGAGGAAGCCTATCGTCATAACGAAATTGCACTGTCTTATCATCCTACGCATTCCAGTATGTTACAAAACAAATCGTACTTGGAAAGAGTATTGGCACAAAAGAAAAAAGAGAAATAGGAGAAAGGAGGAATTATCAGTAATGGAGCGAGGAAAGATAACACTATCGATGGTTGTGAAAAATGAATCGGAACGCTTTTTACGGGATGCTTTATTGAGACATAAGACTTTCATTGATGAGGCAGTTATTATCGATGACGGAAGCACCGACAACACACCTGAACTGTGTCATGAAATATTAGCTGGTATTCCGATGCGATTCATTCGAAATGATACATCTAAATTTCATAATGAAGTGACATTAAGAAAACAGCAGTGGGACGAAACAATATTAACTGCACCTCAATGGATACTAAATCTGGACGCCGATGAAATGTTTGAAGCTAGCTTTGGTAGACCTCAGATTGATGTAATGCTGAACCAAACCGAATATGATGTCTTTTACTTCCGTTTGTACGATATGTGGAGCAAGATGCAATACAGAGACGATAAATACTGGCAAGCACATCATTTTTATCGTCCGTTCCTTGTGCGATATCGTTCTGATGTACCTTATTTCTGGAAGGAAACGCCACAGCATTGCGGACGATTTCCTTTAACTATTGGACTGTTTTCTTATCAATGCCATCCTGCTCGAATTCAGCATTTCGGGTGGGCTCTCAAGGAAGATCGGGCGGCTAAATATGAACGTTATCAATTGTTGGATCCCGATGCTAGGTATGGTTGGAAGGAGCAATATGATTCCATTTTGGATGAATCTCCAACTCTAGTGGAATGGGAGGGGTAAGAAATGCTCGTCAGAGACATAGAAAAGGCGCTTACTCTTGCAGTGAATAAAAGCTGGAAGCAAGATAGCGATACGATTAGTCAAAATGCGCTCATTCATTTACTGCGCAGGTTGGATAAGACTAATGGTGAATACAGGATTTTACAACTGGGTGGAGGTCAAACTATATTTGTATGGGACTCTCTACTTAGTCTAGATCTTCTTCCGTTAAAGGTAACGGTATTAGAGCATCATCCTAGTCGAGCAAGCCAATTGATACGATCTGTGGAATCGATGACGGGAATCACCGTGTATTGGAATTCCTTAAAGCAATTAACTGATGATGAACGTGAAGAACTCTTTAAAATACCAGAAGAGGCTGCTGTAAAGTGGGGAAAGATAGGGAAATCCGTAATACCAGATCAATACGAACATTATCAGATCCGAAATGCTTTTTATGGGGAGATACATCATGTTCCATTACCCAAAGAGTCTATAGATGTGCTAATTGTGGACGGTCCGCATGGAAATGGACGTTCTCTTGCATTTCCATTGCTATATTCTTTGTTAAAAAAAGACGCACTCGTATTAATTGATGATTTTGATCATTATCCCTTTGCAGCCGATCTGGAACGGATCTTTTCATTTGAAGAAATGCATAGGAATACTTGGGGGGATCAGCACTGGTTGCTTCTGCGTTTGAAGGGGATAAAATTGTTGCATGACAAATCTAAGGAGGTACGAAAGGATGTCTTTTGACTATATTGAATATTGGGACAAAAATTATAAGGCGGGCGGAACATCGGGAAGCGGCTCTTATGG
The DNA here is from genome assembly GCA_028287395.1 of Bacilli bacterium. Classification (GTDB taxonomy): domain Bacteria; phylum Bacillota; class Bacilli; order Paenibacillales; family NBRC-103111; genus Paenibacillus_AC. The sequence goes on along the minus strand of JAQBPR010000094.1, from coordinate 1,405 downwards.
GAATCTTGCGGATTTCAAAGCGGAAGTGGTCAATAATCTCATCACGAAAAACCAAATTCAAACCGTGATAGAGTTCGGTTGTGGAGATGGCAATCAGCTTAGTCTGATGCAATTTGCCAAGTATCTTGGTTTAGATGTAGCTTCGTCGTCTATCCGGCTTTGTACAGAAAAGTTTAAGGACGATGAGACCAAAAGCTTCATGCTTTATACCCCCAGCGCTTTCACTAATCGTGGCTTCATGCAGGCGGACATGGTTATTTGTCTGGATGTTTTATATCATATTACGGATGACGCCGATTTTATGGCTACATTGTCGGATTTGTTCAAAGCATCCACCAACCTGGTTGTGCTGTATACGAAGCTAACTACCGGAAACGAGCTTCAAGTGATCCCTACAATCAAGGACCGCGATATTTTTGGCTGCCTCTCAAAATACTCGGATTTTCATGTAGAAGCGATTATTCTACAGCGGTATAAGAATATGTCATCTGCGGATTTTATTATTCTGCGAAAGTCGGTGTGAGCTTCAAATCGCCTCTTCATTTTGATGTAAATTCTTAATGCAAAGCATTCCCTTTATAATTTTCAACGAAATGATCGCTGAGATGCTTTAATTACTTTATCATCCGCATCAAGAAAGACAATAAAATTACCCTTCGCCATGTCATTGGTTAGATTTCTAGTTACAGCTACCCCCTGATTGATTTGCTTTACATGCCAGATTCTCGGGTCCGAGAAAGTTAATATAATTTCTTCGCTGCAATCGGTTGATATCTTATAGAAGTGAATCTATTATTTACCCGAAATCTATCGCCACTTTATTATGTTCTGCTAAGGCTACTTAGGTTAAATTAGCAGGAATTCGAACAGAACTAGTGAAACATCAAATTCATATTGTTGTACTGCATACAAAATAGAGCGTGTTGATTAAAAAACTTAAACCGGAATAGTGCCGACAATGCTTTCGTATCCCAAGTAATTGAATAAGGTGTTTCCTTCATTCAATCGGTTACCAAATTAATAATACATACCTTATATTCGCTTATGCGTAAGTTTATATTTGGTAGCCTAGCAGAATAAGAAAACTCAATACTCTAAAAGTTCATTTTATTCGTATGAGCTCTAGTCCATGCGAAATGTTTGATCTTCCATATAATATTTAGTAGTAAAAAATATGAAAGGAAGTGACATGTATTGAGTCAAGCGAATATCCCAAATATTACTCCAACTATTAGTATAACTAGAGATGATGCAATCAATCTTTTATTAGCCTCGATTGCTATGGAAGAGTTAGGGTTAAGTCACATCATCAATGCAGAAGCTGAGAAAATTCAGTTTAGTCTGGGAACACTACCAGGGTTAACTATTCCTTCATCCATAAGCACAATCTTACTTGTGAATGATA
>JAQBPR010000091.1 GCA_028287395.1 Bacilli bacterium | reverse complement strand
TATTTTTGCTTCAGGTAAATTAATCACACCCGATAAAATGGCCATTGCTCTTGCCATTGGTGCTGATGCAGTAAACTCTGCAAGAGGCTTTATGATGGCGAACGGTTGTATTATGGCGCTGCAGTGCCATACAGGAAAATGTCCAGCTGGTGTCGCAGCAACAGACCCTAAATATCAAGATGCTCTAGTTCCTGAAGAAAAACAATGGCGTGTGATGAACTATATTATCAGTATGCGGTTTGCGCTGTATTCACTTGCAGCCGCCGCCGGATTGCAAAGTCCGCGACATTTTACAAGGGAACATATTATTTATAAAAACGAAGCAGGACAAACCATTAAGCTAAGCGAATTATTTCCCATTCCAGAAAAATCAAATTTAAACTCATTAAATGATATGCTTATATCCTAATTTTTACATGGTATTATAAGTTGTGTATAATCATATCATCTATAATACATTTTTTTAATATATTAATAAGGGGAGTATGAAATGGGAAAACGCGGTTGGAAGAAGTTCATAAGTTTAGGATTGGTAGCTTTGCTTGTTATTTTAGTAGGTTGTCAAGCGATAGGAAGTTTAGATTTGAATAAGGCTTTGATCGATTCCATGACAGCAAAATCTGAAATGTCTCGAGGATCATTGGCGCTTGATATTAAATTAGATGACAGCAATACAAGCAATCCGGAACAGACAGCCATGTTAAAATTACTGGGCTCTATTAAACTTAATTTGGATCAAGTCAATCAGGAAAGCACAGAAAAATTTTCTGTAATCGGATCGATAGACATTGCCCACAAAAAAATCCCTTTTCATGCTACCTTATCAACGACTCAGCTTGTTTTACAAATTGAAGGGGCGAAGAAACCGATATTGCTAGATTTGACGGGGATGACTAATTCAGCTTTAGCATTGCCTTTATCCTTAGGACTTGATCAAGATTTAATCGAACAGATGACCAAGAAGCTTGAAAGTGAAAGTATAACCAAAGCTATATTAGGATTTTTTGTAAATGGCCTGCCAAATCCGGAAGGAATCCAAGTAGATGAAGTAACGGAAGCAGTTTATGGAGTAAGTATGCCTCTGCACCATGTTCAAGCTCAAGTAGACGGCAGTCAATTGCTGCCCTTATTTAAAAAATTCATTTTAAATTTATTGCAAGACGATAAAGGCTTACGTGATCTTGTCACCCAATTGTATGACGTCTTGCAGCCGGTTTTAATATCTATGTTTGATAAAATGGACGCAGAAGATCATGCGAAAGAAATGCCAGCACCTATGCCGAATGTACATGAACAATCGGGCAAATCAGATGAACCGCAAATGGATCCGGGTACAATGGATATGCCAAACGCGGAAAATATGCCTGCTGCGCCAAGCATGATGCCATCGATCGGTTCTGGTTTAATGTTTAGTTCCATTCTTAAATCAGTTGAATCTATGATGAAAGATCGTCCGATGGCGATTGAATTTCTCCATACGGAAGTGAAGCAATTATTGGTTGTTTTGATGGTTGCTGTAGATAGTCTGGAGAATCAGAAAGATTCCCCTGTAAGTCAAGTTTTTAACGATAAATCTTATGTGAAAGCAAACCTCTATGTGGATAATGACGGGAAGTTACGCAAATCGAAAATTGAGGTGAAATTGGCGCCACCAAAGAAAGATAACGGCGGAATTGCGGAGATTAATTTAACCATGGAAAGTGAGCATTGGAATATTAATCAACCGGTTCAAGCAGATGTAATAGACACAACGGACAGCTTGTCTGTAAGTATGATGACCCGTCCGGCAGAGATGCTTAATTTATTGGATAAAAATTCTGTCCTGTACGATTTACTGAAAAATGACCTTAAAATTACAAGAAAAACATTTAATCTCAACATGAACGACGCTGCGTATCAACCGTTTAGTTTTAAGCCTTATATTGATCAAGGTGTGACCATGGTGCCGGCAAGATATATTACTCAGCAATTCGAAGCGGATTTAACATGGAATGATGCAGCCCAACAGATAACGATTTCTGATGCTGCAAGCGGCGCAGTCATTGTTTTGACATTGGACAGCAAAATCGCTGAAGTGAATGGGAAGAAAGTTGAACTCGATAAAATGGTACGAAATCGAGATGGCGTAACCTACGTTCCATTGAAATTTATAGCCGATTCCTTAGGGGCTGCAATACATTGGAACGAAGCAGATAATACAATCACGATTACGCGGGACTAGAAAATAAACCAAAACGCTTAAGCTTGTTGAGAATTTCTCAACAGGCTTTTTTTTAATTCTAAGGGAGCATTCTGGACAAAAGGCGTAATACTAGGATTTTATACTGGATAATATTGTATTTGTGATATAATGATAGCTGAATTTAAGATAGGGAGACAATGGGATGAAATTCCGCTTTTTATTGTGTTTTGGATTACTAATCCTTATAAGTGGCTGTATGGCAGAAAACAGGCAAGATATACAACGAAAACAACCAACAGTGGATCAAATGAAACAAGTGGAACAAACGAGCAATCCTCTTCCATCAGCCGTTTTGCCAACTCCTACTTTCACAAGAGTAAAACTGGCAGCAATAGGAGATATACTCGTCCACAATCGAGTTTATGAAGAAGCACTGCAAAGTGATGGCAGCTATAATTTTAAAGCGATGTTTGATGATGTGAAGGGAGATCTCCATGTACCTGAAATCGTAGTGGCTAATGAGGAATCCAATATTGGCGGGATAGACCTTGGATTATCCTCATATCCAACCTTTAATAGTCCATACGAGGTGGGTGACGCACTTCAATATGCTGGGGTCAATTTGGTTACTATGGCGAACAACCATATCATGGATCGGGGAGAGAAGGGCATACAAAGCGCACTCGCTTACTGGGATAAGATTGGAATGCCTTATACAGGAGCTTTTAAATCGCAACAAGATCGGGATACGATTCGTACACTCACAAAGCACGATATCACTTTTGCCTTCCTTGCCTATACTTTTGGCACGAATGGGATTGCTGTTCCGAAGGATAAGCCTTTTCTAGTCAATCTTATTCAGGAACAGCAAATGAAGATCGATATTGCCGCAGCCAAAAAAAATTCCGATGTGGTGGTGGTTTCCGTACATTGGGGCATCGAAAACCAAACGCTGCCTACAAAGGAGCAAACGCGTCTTGCGCGTGCTTTATCTGAAATGGGAGCAGATATTATTATCGGCACACATCCGCATGTGCTTCAGCCGTTTGCTTGGATTGAACGTAGCGACGGCAACAAAACATTAGTCATGTATTCGTTGGGTAATTTTCTTTCTGCTCAAGATCAGCCGCTTGAAAGAATAGGCGGGATTGGGGAGATAACGATCACTAAAACAATTAATGGGAATACGAAAAGTATTCTCATGACGAATCCAACCTTGATCCCAACCTATATGTATTATGAGAGTAGCGGACATTATCAGCAATTTAAAATTTATCTGATGGATAAGATGGATGAACGATATTTGAAAAATAAAACGCAGTATTTAGATGAAATTAAAACACATATGAGTTTGTACATACCTGAAATGCAATATTTCGAATCACAATAAGAGGAGTTTCCAATGAGTACTCTGCCTATCGAAACGATCCTGCCTACATTGAAGGAAGCTTTTAAATTTCATCCGAATGTGGTTTTAGCTGCCGCGCCGGGTGCTGGGAAAACAACACGCGTCCCGCTTGCCCTATTGAATGAGTCTTGGCTTCCGTCACCTCAGCGAATCCTTATGTTAGAACCACGTCGATTGGCTGCGCGTAATGCCGCGCGCTTTATGGCAGCATTGCTGGATGAGCAAGTAGGCGAAACCGTAGGATATCGGGTTAGATTGGATACATGTATTGGCGCTAACACACGGATTGAAGTCATTACAGAAGGTATCCTTACCCGCTTCTTGCAATCGGACCCTACATTAGAAGGGGTTGGATTGATTATTTTTGATGAATTTCATGAAAGGAATCTTCATGCAGATCTCGGACTTGCTTTATGTCTGCAATCTCAGGCTATCTTTCGCGCGGATCTGAAGATTTTGATCATGTCCGCTACGCTTGATGCGGAGCCTATTGCAAAGCTTTTACAGGATGCGCCGATTATTGTCAGTGAGGGTAAAGCATTTCCAGTGGAAACTTGTTATCTCAATCATAAAGTGGATGGTCGGATTGAACCTATTGTTGTAAAAACGATTCTTACCGCATTGGAAAATGATTCGGGCGATATCATGGTTTTTCTTCCGGGTGTCGGTGAAATTAAGCGGTTAGAATCGCTGCTTGCTGCACACCCGTTGGGGCGTAATGTACGAATTAACCCGCTTCATGGAACGTTGCCTCAAGAAGCACAAGATCGAGCGATTGCTCCAAGTGTGTCGGGACAACGTAAAATTGTGTTGACGACTTCAATCGCTGAGACAAGTTTAACTGTCGCAGGAGTTCAGGTTGTTATAGATAGCGGATTAATGCGAGTGCCGCGTTTCTCGCCGCGAACAGGCATGACTCGATTGGAGACTGTTTCCGTATCCAAGAGTTCTGCAGATCAAAGACGAGGTCGCGCAGGACGTTTAGGACCTGGAAAATGCTATCGACTATGGACCGAGCAGGACAACCGAAATCTAGCGCTGCAAGGTGTGCCTGAAATTGTTGTGGCAGATCTGGCTCCGCTGACGCTAGAGTTAGCAGCTTGGGGCGTAACAGAGCCACAGGAGCTTCAGTGGCTTGATTTACCACCCGCAGGTGCGTTTCAGCAAGCTCGCGAATTGCTGGGTCAACTAGATGCGTTAAACGAAGCGGGAAAAATTACTGCACATGGCAGGCGGATGGTTGAAGTCGGCCTTCATCCACGTTTGGCGCATATGGTTATTAAAGCGGCCTCACTTGGATTAGGCGGACAAGCATGCGATTTAGCGGCGATTCTAAGCGAAAGAGATATTTTTCTAAAAGAACAAAGTAATCCCAACATAGATCTTAGACTTCGTCTTGAGGTGCTTCAACGTTACGCAAAGGAAGGCGATAGTATAGATGGCTTTATGGGATACAGCTTAAATTTTCCCGTTTGTCGCCAGATTGTTTTAGAGAGTACGCATTGGAAGAAGATACTTGGCATTCCATTGCGTGAAAAAGGTGATTTGGAGCGTTGCGGACTATTGCTCGCGTTTGCTTATCCAGATCGAATTGCGGAGCGAAGAGCTTCAGGTCGTTACCTCTTAAGCAATGGACGTGGAGCGTTTATAGCAGAAACTCAGCCGCTTTCTAATGCGGATTACTTGGTTGCTGCTGAGTTGGATGATAAAGGAATAGAAAGCCGTATATTTCTTGCTGCAGCCATTGAATGGGTTGATCTAGAAAAGCATTTCAAGGATCAGATCGAAACGGAAACATCGATTCATTGGGATAAAACAATGCAATCCGTAAGAGCAAGAAAGCGAGTTCGTTTGAGAGCTATCGTGCTTAAAGATGATCCGCTTTTAAAACCAAATCCAGATGAAATGCTTGCGGCCCTCCTCCAAGGGATTTCTGAGGAAGGCTTAGAGATTTTGCCATGGACTCGCGCAGCGCGGCAGCTGCAATATCGGCTGCAATTTTTATTTAAAACGGAAGCGGGTTGGCCTGATGTTTCCGATGAAGTTTTAAAATCATCGTTATCTCATTGGCTTGCTCCGCATATTTATGGGCTGAAAAGTCGCGAAGATTTGAAACGATTGAAGCTAGCAGAAATTATGCAAATGGGGTTAACTTGGGAGCAGCGGAGAGATTTAGATGAGCATGCACCCACTCATATTCTGGTGCCAAGCGGTTCCCACATTCCGATTGATTATAGCGATCCCAGAAGTCCTATTCTATCTGTTCGCTTACAGGAGATGTTTGGACTTGAAGATACACCGCGAATTGCACATGGACTTGTAGCGTTAACGTTACAGCTTTTATCACCGTCACAACGCCCCGTTCAGGTTACTCGAGATTTGGCCAGCTTTTGGCGAGAGACTTATTTTGAAGTGAAAAAAGATCTGAAGGGCCGTTATCCCAAGCACTACTGGCCGGATAATCCACTTCACGCGCAACCGACAAATCGAACAAAACCAAGATGAATTTTATTTGTAACCCTATTTATGATAAATTATAGAAAGCTTCAAATTTGGCAAACGGAGGGATTTACCTGAAAATAACGATTGATCAAGCGAAAATGCAGCACTCTAAAGAGAGTGGATATGTTGGAAGTGTAGAATTCCGAGTCGAGAATCATAAAGAACCTTATGAAATCACTTTACACAGTAAGAATGGAAAAGAGTGGAGCTATGGGCTGCATTTTCTTCAGACTTCCGGGAGTGAGGAAGAAATATTTGCGGTTGAAGAGTTGTTGGATGAGCATGACGAGTACTTTGATTTGTTGGTCAATGCTGCCAAAGAAACATTAGAGAATTAAGCATGGAAAAAAGCAAATATGAGCTTGCCAGGACCTTTAGGAAATGAACCTCGCATAAACATATGCATCATTGTCATCTGTGCGGATACTGATGAAGAGGCTCAGCAGTATAACTATACGGAATACGATTTGATCCGCATTCGCGAAAACCGTAAACGGATGATTGTGGGCTCTTACGAACTGCTGGCTCAGCTCTTTTGTAAATAGAATGATGGTTTAAAAAAGGAGCGTTGCTGGATGAAACCCCGCATTGTTGTGATTATATTTGCAATCCTATTGATTTTTATATCCTTGAATTATTATGTAGGCTGGCATGGTTATGTCTTGCTTAACAACCTATTTAACCTAAAACATATCGTCATTTATTGGACTATATTTTGGTTGGTTGCTTTTTCGTATGTGATTTCTCGGTTAAGCACCCGTTTTATGCCTATTTTTATCACTGACTTTTTAAAGATCATCGGTTCCTATTGGATTGCAGTCATGCTTTATGGGTTTGTGTTGTTGCCTTTCGCAGATCTTGCAGCATGGATTATGCATTTGTCATCCGTACCATCCTCTACCTATATTCCGCTACTGGGAAGTATAGTAGGGTTTATTTTACTGATCATTTTTGCGCGTGGTTCGTGGAACGCTTGGAATCCGATCATCCGCAAATATGAAATAACCATTCCCAAAGCAGCAGGTGAGATAAAGCAGCTGCGTATTGCTATGGCCTCAGATCTTCATTTGGGAGCGATTGTGGGGAATAAGCATCTCCAACGATTAGTAGAGCGGATTAACTTGCTTAAACCCGATCTTATTTTACTGCCGGGTGACATTATCGATGATGATATAAAGCCTTATATTCGCCATCAAATGGCGGATGTAATGAAACAATTGCAAGCCCCCTTGGGTAAATACGCAATCCTTGGCAATCATGAATACATTGGCGGTCATATTCCTGAGTTTGTTCAACAAATGAAGCTTAGCGGCGTTGAAGTGCTGTTGGACAAGTCAGTGAAAATTGCCGACAGCTTTTATGTGGTGGGCAGAAAAGACCTTTCCGTTAGTCGTTTTGGTGCGGATGGGCGAATGGAGCTTGAAGCTTTGCTGGAAGGCATCGATAAAGCATATCCACTGATTTTGATGGATCACCAGCCCTATCATTTAGACAAAGCCGCTTCCAATGGGTTGGATGTGATGCTTTCCGGTCATACACACCGAGGGCAAATGGCGCCGCTTTTTTTGTTTACGAGGAAAATTTTCGAATTAGATTGGGGTTATTTGAAAAAGGATAATCTGCATGTCATTGTATCCTCAGGCTATGGAACTTGGGGTCCCCCGATTCGTCTCGGAAGCAGATCCGAGATCATTGAACTGATCATCCATTTTAAAGGCTAACTCTATATTTTCATTTTTCGATACTGCACAGGTGTCATTCCCGTTAGATTTCTAAACGTTCGACCAAAATGGGAAACGTTGTCTATACCGACTGCGCCAGCAATTTCAATGATTTTGCGGTTGGATGCTTTGAGCATGGTTTGGGCTTCGCGAATTCGCGTCGTATTTAAATACTCGATAAATGTAAATCCAGTCACTTCTTTAAAGGCTCTGCTTAAATAGTACGGACTTATAAAAAATTGTTTGGATAAAAAGCTTAAAGATAGGGTCTCTTGGTAATTAAGGTTAATAAAACGGACGATATCCGATATTTTTTTATGCTGAGGATTCATCTGCTCGCCAATGGGCATTTCATTTCGTTCACTGTACCGGCTAGCAAAAAGAAGCAGCTCCACAACAAGCAATTTAATGTAGGTTTCGTATCCGGATGTTTTTTCTTGAAGCTCGCGAGCCAATTTATTGAGGATGGATTGTACAAAAATTTGTTCCCGCAGCTTTAAACGGAATAAACCTGTAGGATGTTGAAATGCGGAGAACAGAGCAGGATGAAATAAAGGATCGTTTGGATTGATTAAAAGGTCGCTGAAATTGATCACAATCCGTTCATGACTTGGTGAACCAACAACCGTTGTATTGTGCATCGCATGCTTGTTTATGAACAAAATATCACCCGCAGCGATGAGATATGAACGATCTTTGAGAAAAAAGCCTCTCTGTCCGGAGAGCAAATAATAGATTTCATAGGTGCCATGATAATGAGGGGTCCGTTCAAAGGGCTCCGTCCGATTCACATGCTGCATATGAAAAATACCTTCCTCGGTACCGTAATTCAATGTAATTGTTTCACCCATGGAGTCATCCCCCTCTACTCCTCTTTATTTTAACAAATTAAATCTATTTATTAAAGCAAGATATGCACAGTTTTTAGCTAAATTCGCAAATTAAGCAGAGAATATAGAGATTTCTTGCTATATGATGGAGATAATAAGTTAAGAAAGGGGGAATTGAAATGCATATCCAAACTAAAGAAAATTTACAAGCCATCATCCTCGATCATGTAACCAACGGGTCAATATCAGATATTCATACACACCTTTTCTCTGAGGATTTTGGAGATATTTTATTATGGGGGATTGACGAATTATTAACGTATCATTATTTAGTGGCGGAAATGTTTCGTTTTCAGACGGATTTACCCTATGAGGCATTTTGGAAAATGTCAAAAAGGCAGCAGGCTGATCTAGTGTGGCAAACGTTGTTTATCGATAACTCTCCTTATAGTGAAGCTTGCCGAGGTGTACTGACGGTATTGGGACGACTGGGACTTGATGTTAGCTCACGGGATTTGAACGCTTATCGTGACTATTTTGCCCAAACTTCTGTAGCGGATTATATTGATTTAATCTTAAAATTAGCTAACGTTTCGACGGTTTGCATGACAAATGATCCTTTTGTAGACAAGGAACGAGAAGCATGGGAAAAATTGAATCACCTGGATATGCGATTTCATACCGCGTTGCGGATCGATCCGCTTCTCAACGAATGGAGCACTGTTTGGGAAAAACTGAACGAATGGGGCTTTGCCGTAGACAAGGAGATCACAGAAAAAACAATCCAAGGGATTCGCAGTTTCTTGAAATATTGGATCGTCAAAATGAATCCATTGTATATGGCTGTTTCATTGCCACCGAGCTTTGCATATCCTGAAGATTCTGTACGTGCGCAGATTATCGATCAATGTATTCTTCCGCTCGCTAGAGAAGTGGATATTCCGTTTGCTTTGATGATCGGTGTTAAAAGAGCTGTGAATCCTGCATTAGGTCAATCGGGAGATGGTGTAGGGAGAGCAGATGTTGCAGCGGTTGAAAATATTTGCAGAATAAATCCGGACAATAAGTTCATGTGCACGATGCTTTCTCGCGAGAATCAATTTGAATTGACCGTTGCAGCCCGTAAATTCCGCAATTTACATATCTTCGGATGTTGGTGGTTTTTGAATAATCCGAGTATGATAGAAGAAATGACGCGCATGCGTTTTGAAATGCTTGGTTCCAGTGTAACACCTCAGCATTCCGATTGCCGGGTACTGGATCAGCTCCTGTATAAATGGGATCATTTTCGTTCTATTGCTGCGAAAATATTAATTGAAAAGTATAGTGATCTTTTCAATACAGGCTGGAAAATCAGTGAAGAGGAAATACGTCGTGATGTAGGAAATTTGTTTGGGGGATCGTTTTGGAAATTTCTTGGTCGTGTGGATCCAAGTGCTTCCTCATTTGAACTTACCCCATAATCAGGAGGATAAGTATGAGTATACTTCATCAATTATTGCAGGATATTCCCCTTCCGTCGATGGTGAGAGTCCAGCAGCGCTTTGATGCAACATGTCTGGAAAATCCGGTGGAATCCTTGCGCCATGAGCTTCGTAAACCGGGCGCCATCGACCTTCTTAAGCCAGGACAAACGGTAGCGGTCGCTGTAGGAAGTCGGGGCATTGCACACATAGCCGAGTTCACAAAGGCAACGTTAGATGCGATCAAAGAGGCAGGCGCGGTGCCATTTATCGTACCGTGTATGGGAAGTCACGGGGGAGCGACGGCCGCGGGGCAGACCGAAGTATTAAGTCATTTTGGGATTACGGAGCAATTAATGGGCGTTCCCATACGTTCTTCAATGGATGTGATTGAAATCGCTAAATTGGCAAATGGTCTTCCTGTTTATGTAGATCGTATTGCTTCAGAAGCGGATGCTATTGTCGTAATCAATCGGGTTAAACCGCATACAGCGTTCCGTGGTACCGTTGAAAGCGGAATTATGAAGATGATTGCAATTGGTCTAGGCAAACAAAAGGGAGCAGAGGCATGCCATCAATTGGGATTTAAATATATGGCTGAGCTTGTGCCAACCATGGCTCGAATATTAATCGAACGCCTGCCCATTGTATTCGGAGTTGCCGTTGTAGAAAATGCATACGATGAAACCTGCCTTGTAGAAGTACTGCCTATAGAAGAAGTTGAACAGCGGGAACCTCAATTGTTAGAGTTAGCCAAAGCGCGGCTGCCTCAAATCTTGTTTCCGCAAATCGATGTATTGGTTATTGATTATATCGGGAAGAACATTAGCGGAGATGGCATGGATCCAAACGTGACCGGCAGATATCCGACTCCCTATGCATCAGGCGGGCCTGATATTTCAAAAATGGCCGTACTCGACTTAACGCCAGAGACGAAGGGAAACGCAAATGGAGTCGGTACAGCGGATTTTACAACCCGAAGACTGGTAGATAAAATGGATCAGGAAGCTACCTATGCAAATGGTCTAACATCTACCGTATGCGCCCCAACAAAGATTGCAACAACCTTGGATAATCAACTTCACGCCATCAAAGCGGCGATTAAAACATCCAATATATTGGATTATCATCAATGTCGTCTGGTGCGAATTCGCGACACGCTGCATCTTGGCGAAATTGAAATTTCCGTTTCACTTCTCGAAGAAGCAAAACGGCATGCAGATATAGAGCTTTTAGGGCAAGCATTTGAATGGAGATTTGATGTGGAAGGGAATTTATTTGCATGAATGAGCGATCTAATAAATATGTTATTGCTGTAGATATAGGAACAACGAGCACCAAAGCCTTAATCGTAGACCAAAATGGAGTCATTCGCGGTCAACATGCTGTGGGATACAATCTCATCTCGCTTGCTCCAGATCGGGCAGAACAAAATCCGCATGAAATATATGAAGCTGTGATCGAAAGCGTACGTATGGCGCTTCTTTCTTCAGCGCTTTCGAATCACACTATTCTTTGTGTTTCCTTCAGCTCCGCGATGCACAGCTTGATCGCTGTGGACGAAGGATTTAGACCTTTAACGCAGAGTATAACCTGGGCGGATAATCGTGCTGTAGCGCAGGCGGATCGTCTTAAAAATGGGCAAGAGGGAATGGGGATTTATCTTCGTACAGGCACGCCGCTGCATCCGATGTCTCCACTAGCCAAAATCATGTGGCTGAAGGAATGTGAGCCTATTACCTTTGCAAAAACAGCTTGGTTTGTGGGAATTAAAGAATACGTGCTGGCCAAGCTGTTTGGACGTGCAGTGATCGATTATTCCCTTGCAAGCGCAACAGGATTATTTAATTTGGAAGCACTAGCTTGGGATCAAGAAGCTCTAACCATAGCAGGTATTACCCCAGATCGCTTGCCTGAGCCTGTTCCGACCACCTATCGTTTGCAAGGATTGAACGAAATGGAAGCAGAGCGGATGGGAATCTTGCGAGATACCCCTTTTATTGTAGGGGCGTCTGATGGCACCTTGGCAAATTTAGGAGTGGGTGCGTTCGAGCCAAACATATTCGCAGTTACTATCGGTACTAGCGGTGCGGTCCGCGCAGTAGTGCCAAAGCCAATCACAGATCCAAAGGGACGTTTGTTTTGTTATGCTCTTACAGAGGACGCTTGGGTTGTTGGCGGGGCAGTCAACAACGGCGGCATTTTATTGCGTTGGGCGCGTGATGTTTTGGCGACACAAGAAGCTGAAGAAGCAAGACGAAAAGGATTGGACCCTTACAATTATTTGATAGATTTAGCTGGACAAGTTCCGGCAGGCTCAGATGGGCTACTTATGTTACCGATGCTGACAGGTGAACGAGCCCCGCATTGGAATCCTAATGCGCGTGGTGTGTTTTTCGGTTTATCGCTCGCTCATGGTAAGCCGCACATGATACGCGCCGTACTCGAAGGGGTTATATTTGGTCTCTATTCCGTTGCCGTTGCGCTTGCAGAATTGATTGGACCAGGGAAGGAAATTCGCGCATCTGGTGGGTTTGCTCGTTCGGTTTTGTGGCGGCAAATGATGACAGATGTATGGGGAATGCCCTTGGTTGTTCCAGAGGTCATCGAAAGCTCAGGTTTAGGAGCGGCCTATCTTGGCTTTATGGCGATGCAAGAAAAATCGGGTTTTGCTGGCATTCATCAGTGGATAAAAACGAGCTCGCAACACAAAGTACAAGCGGAAAGTCATCAGGTTTACCAGGATTTGTTTCCGCTTTATGAGCAGCTCTATAGTCAGCTTCGCGAGTCCTTCAACGATATCGTTCGCTTTCAAAACAGAAAATAATAAAGGGGAATGCAGGATGAATTTATTTGATTTGAGAGGAAAAACAGCAGTAATCATCGGTGGCAATAGTACGCTGGGGAGCTCCATGGCGGAAGCAATTGCATCACATGGCGCTGCTGTTGCCATCGTCGGGCGGAACTTGGATAAATGTGAAGAGGTTTGCAAGCGTATTATAGATTCAGGCGGACACGCCAAATCGTTTTATGCCGATGCTACCCAATCGGAAGATTTGAAGCATCTGCTCTCTGAAGTTTTGATTTGGACGGGACGAGTCGATATATTGATGAATTGTCCCGGGACGAACAGTGCAACGCCATTTTTGGAATTAACGATGGAAGAATGGGATGCAATCTTCAATGTTAATCTAAAAAGTGTAGTTCTGGCATGTCAAATTTTCGGGCAGCAAATGATTAAGCAAGGCGAAGGAGGGAGCATTATTAACATTTCCTCTGTTTCTTCAGGGCCACCATTATCCAGGGTGTTTACTTACTCCGCTTCTAAAGCCGCTGTGAACAGTGTAACGCAATCATTGGCGTACGAATTTGCGCCTAATCACATTCGGGTTAATGCAATCATTCCCGGTTTTTTTCCTGCAGAACAAAATCGTAAAATTTTGTCGGCAGAACGAGTGGAATCCATTATACGTCATACACCAATGAGACGTTTTGGGGAGGCCAAAGAATTGCAAGGGGCAGCTGTCTTTCTTGCTTCAGAACAAGCCAGCGGGTTCGTCACGGGTACACTGCTTCGAGTGGACGGTGGATTCGGAGCAATGACCATTTAAATCGTCCATTGATCATGCTCGATTCCGACGATATACCATTCATTGTCTTTTTGGCTAAAAATAATTCTTAAGCTTTTCCAATCGTTTCCTTCATACATCGAATCAAATCCGGAAAAATGATATTCGACAAAATGAGCATCTTTGTACACTTCTTGTACGTTATTTTTCATAGTTCCTTTACCAATAATGTGATCATAAGCGATTTCTTTTGCTTTGGAATAATCGTGGTCATAAATGAACTGGTTGAAATATTTTTCGAAAATAAGCTTGATTGGTTCGCCTGAACCGTCGTATTTGCCCCATGTGTATAAAGTGGTATCGGATTTCATTGCTTTTATTTGATCTGCCTTGAAGACAAGATTATGCTCCGTATCGATAAAAGAATAAGGAGAAAAACGCACGCCTAAATCAGGATGAATATATTCAGCGAGCTTAATCATGTCTTTATTTTTTAATATATTTAAAACTTGATCTGCTTTGCTGCGTATCCTTTGTTCAAGGGGTTCCGTTGCAGGTGCTGCAGAAGGTTTTGGCGAATTAGTCGTTTTTGGCGATGTCAAAATGGTTGACGTTGTTTCGATCTTTGTAGTCGGAATTGACGTTTTGCTCCCGGAAATTTCTTGTTCGTTGGAGCAACCAGCTCCAAGGGAAATTAAAATAACGACAAAAGAAATCGTTAATATTCTCAACTATTTCACCATCCTTTCGAAAACTCTGTTCATTCTATTTAACGCTTTTTAAGCTCAAGTGTTGCGAAAAATGATCTGCCAAATTGAGGATATGCGTTAAAAATTTATATTTATTTTTTTGAAAAATCATTTTTATTGCTTAAATTAGACTATATTAGTACTTGATATGTTTATTATTGGAAGCCTGTACATGTATTGTTTATTGACATGAAAACGGTTTTCAACGTATTGTTAAAGAATAACAATAATAAACGGCGTGTAACTTTCCAAGGCATTAGCCAAACTAAAATTTCGTTCTACGAAATTGCAGTTTGGCTTTTTCTATTTTCTAAACTGTAGAGGGGTGTTTGTTTTGAGTCTATTTAAAAGTGTTGGAATGAGACTTTGTATTATTTTTGTTACCAGTATTTTGGCGTTTGTATTGGTCATGGGGATTACATCCTATGAAATTTCCCGCAGTATGCTGCAAAAAAAGGTAACGGAGGCATCCAAAGAAACGATTATTCAATCCGATGAAAAACTGAATTACTTTTATCAAACCTATGAAAAATTCACTGAACAGCTTATGGCGGATGCAGATTTCGCAGTTTTGCTGGCAAATTTAGATAAACTGGATAAAACATCTTACGAATATTCCACTACTTTAAAGGATTTTGATAAATTAGTAACCAAATACATGTATGCAACGGAAGGGATCCAAGGTACAGAGATCTTCACCCCAAAAGGAGATACCATACCATTGACTACCAATTTGATACCTGAACAAAATTATGCCAATAAAGATTGGTATAAAGCTATGATCGCTAAAGATGGGGATCCCGTATGGCTAGATTCAAAATTAGCTGAAAACCGTATATTGACCCCGATTATTTCTGTAGGAAGAGTGCTGCATACAAGAGGAAATGCAAAGGGTGTAGCAGCTATTCTCGTAGATATAGACTTAAAGATGTACAACAAGCAGCTGGAAAAAATTAAAATGGGCGATACAGGCTTCATCCATATTTTAAGTCCGGCTAATAAAATTATTTACAGTAAAAATGTGAATGAGCTGGGTAAGCCATCACCGATCACTTTATCACCTGAACAAATGAAGCAGCCCAATGGCTCTTTTATATCGGCTGACGGTAAACAAGCGGTCGTATATTCTAAAACGGAAGCAACGGGTTGGTTTACTGTGGGAACAATGCCGGTTAGTGAATTAACGGCAGCCTCCGCTCAAATTTTTAAAGTTATGTTAATAGTCGCTGGATGTGCACTCATTTTAGCTATCGTTATTGGATTGTTTGTAGCGAGAATGATCGGCAGCCCGCTAGTGAAATTACGCAATCTGATGCAAGAAGGCGCTAATGGAAATTTAAAAATAAGAGCAAAGTATCGACGTTCCGGAGATGAAATAGGGCAATTGGGGGATAGTTTTAACGAGATGATGAAGCAAATAACCTCATTGGTTGTGCAGACGAACAACTCAGCTCAAGAGGTTCTGGATACAGCAAGCGAGTTATCTGTGGCCTCTAAAGGTACGGCAACGGCAGCCAAGGAAATCGCTGTCGCTACTATCGAAATCTCTGGAGGTGCAGGAGCGCTTGCAGTGGATGCGGAAAGAGGCAATGAGTTAACTCAGAGCATCGGAACCCAGATCTCGAATGTGATTCATGCGAACCTTGAAATGGGAAAAGTTTCTACCGCTGTGCAAGGTTCAAGCGAGCAAGGGACAGTGTACATGAAAGAGCTTATTACAAAAACGAATACGACGGAAGAAATGACCCGTTCTATGGTTGATAAAGTAGATAAGCTGAAAGAAAGCACAAGCTCGATTCGTAAAATCCTTGAGATATTAAATAACATCACCAAACAGACGAATATCCTTTCTTTGAATGCAACGATTGAAGCAGCTCGCGCTGGTGCAGCGGGTAAAGGGTTTATGGTTGTTGCAAATGAAATTCGCAAGCTGGCGGATCAATCCAGACAATCGATTGAAGTTGTCGGCCAAATCACCGTTACCATTCAACAAGAAATCGATGATACGGTGAGTATTTTGTCTACTGCGTACCCGCTCTTTCAACAGCAAATTCAATCCGTTAAAGAGGCGGATTTGATATTTAAGCAAGTAACTGATCATATGAGCGGTTTTATTAATCAATTAATTTCAGTGAGTACATCAGTCAATGAATTGGAACAATCCCAAATGGTATTGTCTGACGCGATGACAAACGTAAGCGCAGTGTCGCAAGAGTCGCTTGCAACTTCCGAGCAAGTGGCTTCTTTAAGTACAGAACAGCTTAGTATTAGTGACGGTTTAGTCAAGCTTTCCGATAAGCTTGAAAGACTTTCCAATGAATTACGGGATTCGCTTTCTAAATTCAGTGTTTAATCCATTTGTTTCTTCTGCTGACTCTAGCGGACAAGCTTATTTTGTATTAAACTATAAAGTATGCAAACTAGAATATATGATATGGAGGCTGGGTTATTTGAAGGACAAATTTAAAGGGATACTTTTAGGCTTAGTAGTGGGTGTTTTAATATCTTCAACCGTTGTTTATGCAGCGGCAGGAACACAAATCGAGGTTTACTTTAAAAATCTCAAATATACCTTTGATGGGGTAGAGAAAACGCCTACGAAAGGCAAAGGTTTTATTTATGAAGGGACTACATACGTACCGATTCGTTTTATAAGCGAAGCGTTAGGCAAGACAGTACACTTCAATGATCAAACAGAAACCGTTGTGGTGGGTAAGGGGGGCTATACAAAAGCTCCTGAAATGGTCATTGACACGAAGAAAGCCTATACAGCAACAATGGAAACTTCAAAAGGCAGCATTACCATCGAATTGTTTGCCAAAGATGCTCCAATAACAACGAATAATTTTATTTCACTTGCCAAAGATGGCTTTTACGATGACATTGCTTTTCATCGAATAATTAAAGAATTTATGATCCAAACTGGAGATCCGGTAGGCGATGGATCTGGTGGACCTGGTTATGCATTTAAAGATGAATTGAACAACGGTCATAAATATGAACTGGGTACTGTGGCAATGGCAAATAGCGGACCTAACACGAATGGAAGCCAATTTTTTATTTGTACAGGAGCGGACTGTGATAACTTAAATAAAACGCCCAATTATTCGATCTTCGGAAAGGTTATTGACGGTATGGATGTAGTAAGTGCCTTAGCAGCAACAGAAGTGGAAGCAAATCCAAATGATCTTTTTGGGGAAGTAAGTAAGCCGGTTGAAGAGGTTAAAATTACTAGTATAACTGTCCAGGAAAAACAATAATAAAAGGGCTGAGCCTCAAGTGTTACTTGAAAATTTACGATAAAATAAGACGGAAGCCAACTTTTCACGCATATAAGGTCATTCGTGCCAAAGCAAAACGGAAGTAAAACAATCGAATCAAAACTTACAGCCATCTTAGGGTTGTAGGTTTTTTTATTGAAAATGATGAATGTTATTAAAAGTGAGGCGCATGGATGTCCAGAGATTTGCCCGTAGGAAACGGCAGTGTATTGGTGAATTTTGATATGGTTTATAATATCCGTGATTTATATTTTCCTTATGTAGGTCAAGAAAATCAAGGATCGGGTTACCCGTCACATTTTGGTGTTTGGACACCAAAGGGCTTTTTTGGGATCGATGATCCGGAAGCGCATAAAGAGGGCGGCTACCTTAATGACACTCTGGTGACCAATGTAGAAATCTCTCATGAGCGACTTGGTATTAGCTTGAATATGCGCGATACGGTAGACATCCAGGAAAATGTTTTTGTACGGAAGGCTAAGGTTGAGAATCATCATAAGCAACCACGTCATATAAAATTATATTTTCATCTGAATTTGGATTTGTACGGAAATGGAGTGGGGGATACGATTTTTTATAACCCGGATCTGCGCTCGCTTGTTTTTTAAAACAATGAATTTATTGATCTTAATTTAGATCCGAGCATTCAAATTCAAGAAATTATTTCGTAATATGTTGGACGGGATTCCCGGATTGTAGTAAAAATGATATATTAGCATAAAATATTAAACAACTATGGAGGTGAACGTATGAGCTACAATTTTGATCGCAAGATCAATCGATATAACACGAATTCATATAAATGGGATCAATCTCAAAAGCTTTTTGGCGATAAGGACATACTTCCCTTATGGGTGGCTGATATGGATTTCGAGAGTCCGCCAGCAGTGAAAGAGATACTAAATGAAAGAGCAAAGCATGGAATATATGGGTATACGATAATAACAGAAGGCTACCTGAATGCAATTACCTCTTGGTTTCAAAGAAGACATCATTGGGTTCTTGATCCGAAATGGCTTATTGATACGCCTAGTGTTGTAACGGCACTAAGCTTGGCAGTAGAACTTTTTAGCGAACCAGGCAGTTCCGTTATTGTGCAGTCACCCGTGTACTATCCATTTTACAGCGTTATTTCGATGAACGATCGTAAGGTTGCAAATAATCCGTTGATCATTCGTAATGGACGTTATGAAATGGATTATGAAAACTTGGAAGAGTGGATGAAAGCAGGATCAAAGCTGATGCTGTTATGCAGTCCGCATAATCCCGGGGGACGCGTTTGGGAAAGAAATGAGCTGATGCGGCTGGGTGAATTGTGTCAACAATATGGTGTCATGGTAGTGTCTGATGAAATTCATTGCGATCTTGTATTTACAGGTAAAAACCATATTCCATTTGCTTCCCTTTCAGAAGAATTTGCTCAAAATTCGCTAATATGCCTTGCCCCAACCAAAACCTTCAATATGCCGGGTCTACAATCCTCATTCGTGGCCATATCAAATGCAAAAATAAGAGAAAAATTTGCACATAGAATAAAGTCACTAAATTTACACATGACGAATTTCTTTGCTCCGGATGCTGTACAAGCAGCCTACGATCATGGTGAAGTATGGTTGGATGAATTACTGATTTATCTACAAGGAAATATAGATTATACGATGAACTTCATTGCTGAACAATTGCCTGTATTAAAGCCAATGAGACCCGAAGGCACTTATCTGCTTTGGATTGACTGTCGAGGGTTAAATAGGGATACAGCGAGCTTAAAGGAATTGATGTTCGGAAAGGCAAAAGTTGCTTTTAGTGAAGGATCCATTTTCGGGTTAGAGGGAAGAGGATTTTTACGAATCAATCTAGCTTGCCCCCAATCGGTTTTAAGGGAAGCTTTAGATCGATTTAGTCACGCAGTACAGCAATTAGTAAATTAACCTCCACAAATATAAAGTCGAATAAGCCTCCCAATTGTGCCAATGAATTGAAAGCCGGCGCAATTCTTCTACGGAAGGCTTGTTTTTTAATTCCAAAAGCTGCTTGATCGCATTCTGCAAACCTACATCATCCATTGGAAAGGCAGCAGGGTTCCTTAAGCACCTCATTAAAACATAATTAGCTGTCCAAGGGCCAATTCCGCGAATTTTCACAAGCTCTTTTTCTGCTGCTTTGCAATCGCCCAAACTCAGCAAACCTAACTTTGAAAGCTCTCCTTCCGACATCAGCTTGGCTACACCAATAAGATACTCTGCTTTCTTACTAGTCAATTGCATAGCAGTCAAGTCATCCACTTTTAAATGGACTATAGCTTCCGGTGTAGGGAATAACCAATAGCTTACTTTGTTAAATACTTTGCATTGACCAAAAGCTTCAACAAATCTCCTTTTTAACGTATAAGCAAATGTCAGATTGATTTGCTGCCCCATAATCCCCCAGCAGAGGGCTTCAAATAGATCGGGAATACCTATATTCCGCAGGCCGAAAAAATGGGCTGTAACTCGATTGAGCAGTGCATCCTGTTCTGCCATTTGGTAAAATGCCGCCAAATTAGTATCCAAATCAAACCAATCCCAAACATAATGAGCAGCCAAAAGACGAACAGATGGCGAAGGGAGTATTGTATCTTTAAATCGGACACAAATTGAACCATCGATTTCACCACTGATTTCGATTAGTACATAGTCCTGCTTGATCTGGATAAGCTTAGTAATTTTTTCGTTTTCAACATGATGCATACATTCGTTTGTCGATCGCGATAAATAACGGAAGGTTTCAGCAAAGGAAAATTCTTTAGGCGGGATTAATTGATAAAACTGTTTATGGTCATTCCAATTTCCCGAAGGATGCGGAACCTTATCTTCAATTGTCATTTTTTCCTCCACCTTTTCTTTCTTACCTTAGTTTTATCATGAAATAGGGAGAGTTGCTTTTCAATTCTTGCTCTTTAATTCAAAGAGGCTTACGTAATAACCGCAATCTGAGTATACTTTGTTTGTAAAGAACTTGGAATATTGGAGGTGTAAATGTGGATAATGAAATGTGGCAAGCTATTATTACTAGCGATCCGACCTATGATGGAAAGTTTTACTATGCTGTAAAAACAACCGGAATTTTTTGTAGACCTTCCTGCAAATCCAAGAACCCGATGAAAGAACACGTCATGATCTATACAACCACGGAACAAGCAGAGGCCGCTAACTTTCGTCCTTGCAAGCGATGTCGACCAGATGGCAAACGAATGCCCGATGAGGAGTGGGTTGAACAAATTACGGAGCTTTTAGGACAACGATACCACCAACAGCTCACACTGCCGATTCTATCAGAACTGCTTCATGCAAGCCCATATCATATGCATCGTACGTTTAAGCGAATAATGGGGGTCACTCCTGCGGAATATATTCACCAGAAGCGAATGACTGCAGCAAAAGAACTGCTTTCGGAAACCGGACTCACAATAACGGAGGTTGCTATGAATGTAGGCTTTCTAAATGCGGCTCATTTTTCCACTGTTTTTCAAAAGAATACCCGAATGACACCCACAGAATATCGCAACAAAGGATGAAAATAAAATTTTGGAGTTGATGAAATGGCATTGTTGGATAGTATAAAAGTATATTGGACTGCTTTTCAATATGAAAATTGGCTGTTAAATATCGCTGCAACAGATCGGGGCTTGTGTTTTCTAAGCTTACCCAATGAATCGTTTGAGAAAATGATTCATTGGTTAGACCTTCATATTCCCAATGCTATATTGGAAGAGAATGGCGAAAAAATGAAGCTGTATACCAATCAGTTTAAACATTATTTTCAAGGAAATCGCTTCGAATTTACCTTGCCTTTAGATCTGCGGGGTACTCCATTTCAATTATCGGTATGGCATGCTATGCTCCAAATCGCTCATGGACAAACGCAATCCTATTCAGAATTGGCTAGTCTTATTCGTAACCCGCGTGCTGTTCGGGCTGTAGGGGCAGCGATTGGCGCTAATCCGGTCTTAATTGCAGTGCCTTGCCATCGTGTTATAGGTAAAAACGGAGCGCTTACGGGATATCGAGGCGGGATGGAAGCCAAAAGGAAGTTATTACTTTTGGAGGGACATGCTTAGGTGGAACTCAGGAGGAGAAAGCCAAAACAATTATTAAATCCTGCAAGTGGATTTCTAAAAGGGTACTCGCATACTTTAAATCCTTATGCTGGCTGTGCCTTTGGTTGTAAGTACTGCTATGTTAGGGAAATGCCCATTGCCTTATTTCGTGGTGAAAATTGGGGGCAGTGGGTGGATGTGAAAGAAGAAGCTGCCATACTGCTGGATAAAGAATTAAATAAAGCAAAACAAAAAGGACCTGTAACCATTTTTATGTCTTCGAGCACAGATCCCTATCAACCGCTCGAATACAGGGAGCGAATAACGCGTTCTTTGCTTGAAGTGATGATTGAGAATAAACCTGATTTCTTGTTTGTCCAAACGCGAAGTCCTTTAGTAATGAGAGATATCGACCTCTTTCAGTACATGGGAGACCGTGTGCGCGTAAGTATGACTATAGAAACGGATCGTGAGGATATTCGTAAAATATTTACGCCATCTGCACCGCCAATCGCTGCTCGTTTAAGGGCTCTAAAATATATTAGGCAACAAAATGTACCTGCTCAAGCAACCATTGCGCCTGTTTTGCCGTGTACGGATTATTTCGCTGAAATGTTAAGTGGAATCGTCGATAGAGTTTGCTTGGACGATTATTTTATGGGTGACGGACGCAACGGCAAACGAACGGAAAGAATGGGGATTCGATCGATATATCAGCAATTGGGGCTTGAAGATTGGTATAGTCCTGAGGCTTATTTAAATGTTTTGCAGCAGTTAAAGGGACATTTCGCCGAGGATCAAATTTTTATAAGCCAACAAGGATTTTTACCATAATTATGATGCTATCAAATTTATTTTCTAGCTTTCGGCAGTATTATGGTTTCCTTAGTTACTTTTTGTTTAGTTAGTGAATTGAATTTCCGTTCTTACGAAGAACCCATAGGATGGGTATAATAGGAAATGTACATATTCAAACTTGCTTGAGGTAATGATGAAAATCATCGCTTGTAAAGATGCGGAACATCAAGCGGAACAGATGACTAGAGATGAATGGTATACGCTCTATGTGAGTGCTAGAGGAATCGATTTACCATAATTTACGGAATTGGATAAACTACAAAATTTTCATTGCATTGTAAATTGAACAGGAGACTATATCATGAATATTGATCATTTACTACATAACGAAAATTTAACCTCTTCCAAGCCTTTAAAAACGCTTTTTGAAATGTATCGAGGAAACTTTTCGAAAATTGCGATTTCGATTTTATTTTATTTGATTAAATCTTCTCCTATCTTCGTTTTACCCGTTGTTACCGCCCATATCATTAATATTGCTTCATCACCTGACAAACATACTTTATCTGATCTTTGGATTAATTTTTTTGTTATGGCTATTGTGATCGTGCAAAATATTCCTACTCATTCGTTATATATAAGCTTTATGAGCAAAGCCATCCGCTATGTGGAAGCTGGGTTACGTGGGACTTTAATTCGCAAATTACAGCATTTGTCGATTGGTTTTCATGGGGAATTAAAATCTGGAAAGCTGCAATCCAAAGTATTGAGGGATGTAGAAGCCATTGAATTTTTATCGCGACAGATTATGCTATCCCTGGTTCCAGCAATAATCAATATTTTGATAGCTTTTGTTATTACTTTTTATCACAGTATGACAGTGTCATTATTTTTTGTGTTGACTATACCAACTTCTATACTGCTTATCCGTGTTTTCCGCAGCCGCATCCGTAAAAGCAATCACGATTTTCGTAAAGAGATCGAGAATATGGCGGGCAAAGTATCGGAAATGGTAGAAATGATTCCGGTTACGCGAGCGCATGGTCTTGCAGATACGGAAATTGTAAAAGTGGACGCTACATTACATCACATTCGCGGGAAAGGGTATCGCCTTGACATTATTGAAGCATTTTTCGGCTCATCCAACTGGGTCACGTTTCAAATATTTCAGTTGCTTTGTCTTATTTTTACAGCTTATTTAGCGTTTAAAGGTCAAATTACTACGGGCGAAGTCGTCATGTATCAAGGTTTTTTTAATATGATCATTGGCTCCGTAACACAGATGATTAATGTTTACCCCGTCATAACGAAAGGAATAGAATCAATTCATTCTGTTACAGAAATTTTATTATCCAAGGATTTGGAAGAATACGCTGGACGAAAAAAAATCAAAAATATAGCTGGAAATATTTCATTTCAAGGGGTCAACTTTCATTATCGGGATTCGGAGCAGCATGTTCTTCGTGATATGAGCTTAGAAGTTAAATCTGGAGAATGCGTTGCTTTTATTGGTGAATCCGGCTCTGGGAAATCGACCATTCTCAATATGCTTATTGGTTTTTATAAACCGTCGCGGGGGCGTATTGTAATTGATGGTATCCCAATGGAAGAGCTGGATATGCAATCTTACCGTAATTCTTTAGCTGTTGTCTTGCAAAGCAATATTTTATTTTCTGGTTCTGTGCGCGATAACATTACCTACGGTTTGCCTCTAATTAGTGAAGATAAGCTCAAAGAGGCCATCGAAATTGCCAATTTACGCGATGTAATCGATAGCCTGCCGGATGGTTTAGACACGATGCTCGGAGAACATGGAGGTAAGCTTTCTGGCGGACAAAGACAGCGTATTGCTATTGCTCGCGCTCTGATCAGAGACCCGAAAATTATCATCCTGGATGAAGCCACTTCAGCTTTGGATAATATCTCAGAACGACATGTACAGACAGCAATGAACCGGCTGATTAAAGGTAGGACAACGTTTATTGTTGCTCATAGGTTATCTACCATACGTGATGCGGATACCATAGTTGTGATGAAAAAAGGCATGATTATAGAAAAGGGCTCTTACGAGGATTTAATGGAAAAGCAAGGGGAGTTCTACCACTTAAAAACAATGCAATAGAGCCTATTCATTCACACAATGAGTTAAAATTGCATGATCAAAAGTTGAATAAATTCTACTTGATTTATTTTATTGGAAGCGCTATTATGAAAATATCTCCAATGAAAAGCTTTTCAAAAAGAAGGATGTCATGATGAAAAAGACAATTAGAGATGTAGCTAAGCTGGCCAATGTTTCGATCAGTACGGTTTCACGGGTGATGAACAACCCCGAGACGGTAATCGAGGTGAAGCGTAAACGTGTACTGGAAGCGATTGAAGAGCTTCACTATCAGCCCAATGCACTTGCTCGAGGTTTGATTTCTAAAAAATCGCATACAATCGCTGCTTTAATACCTGACATAGCGAATCCATTTTATTCAGGTGTCATTAGAGGCATGGAGGATGCGGCGAAGGAAAATGGTTATAGCTTGCTTATTTGCAATACGGATCGGAACAAAAAGCATTTAATCTCTTATTTCGAAAACTTTTATGAAAAACAGATCGATGGGATTCTTTTTGTAAGTGATACTGTATATCCTGATTATTATGATGCCATGAAACGTTTTCAATTTCCTGTAGTACTGGTTTGTACACATTCATTAGAATATAATTTGTCCTCGGTAAAAATTGACGATGAACAAGCCTCCTATGAGGCGGTATCCTATCTTATCCATTCGGGACATCGGAAAATTGGCATGATTTGTTTTGACTTGACAGAGTCTATAAGCGGATCACCAAGATATCAGGGATTTCAAAGAGCTTTAAGGGAATATAATTTAATGGAATGCAGCCGTTATGTAGAGTTTGCAGGCAGCTGGTACGAAGAATCTTATGAAGCAACCTCCCGTTTAGTGGATAAATACCCGGATTTGACTGCGATTTTCACGACATCGGATGAATTTGCCTTAGGTACAATTTCTTATTTGAACGATCAAGGTGTTTCAGTGCCTGAGCACGTATCGGTTATAGGGTTTGATGATATTCGCTTTGCACATATGACTATACCGAAATTAACCACCGTTGCTCAGCCTGTTTATGATATTGGCTTCAAATCCGTTACTATGCTGCATGAACAAATTGTGTATGGGCAATTAATGGTAAAACGAGAAATATTACCGCACCGACTTGTAGTAAGGAATTCAACCAAGAGTATTTAAAGTTGATTCTTTTTTTGAAATCTCTGAAAAGCTTTTCAGAAACCGCTTTCAAATTGGAATGGTGGTGGTAATCTTCTTAATATGAGGTCATTTTATTGAATCTTTAGTGAATACTGTAATGAATAAAATTAATTAAGGGGATGAATGGAATGAATCAGAAGATTAAATTATTATCCGCAATTTCACTTACTTTTGTATTGGTTTTGGCAGGCTGCTCAAGCACTAAAACGTCAACAGAAACAGCTTCGCCAAATGCGACTATGTCCGTACAAACTCCGGCTGGGTCAGTAGCACCAGCAGCAGGAGGTCAAGGAAGTGAATTGACGGATGCTTTAGCGGGTAAAT
Source organism: Bacilli bacterium (assembly GCA_028287395.1). GTDB lineage: Bacteria > Bacillota > Bacilli > Paenibacillales > NBRC-103111 > Paenibacillus_AC. The sequence continues at coordinate 7,887 of JAQBPR010000091.1, read as the reverse complement.
TTAAAGGTAAAAAAGTTTCTTTGTTCGGTCCTTTTACGGATGCGGATCAAAAGAAATTCGAAGAAAGCGTTAAAGATTTCGAGACAAAATCAGGTATTGATATTCAATATGAAGGCTCCAAGGAATTTGAAGCAACGATTGGTGTTCGTGTTGATGGCGGAAATCCTCCGGATATTGCTGATTTTCCACAACCAGGACTGCTTGCGAATTTTGTTAAAAAAGGCAAGGTTATTGATTTGAATAAAGTTTTTGATCCCGCTAAATTAAAAGCAAACTACAATCAAAGCTGGCTGGATATGGCTACGATGGACGGTAGTAATGGAAAAATTATGTCAGGTGTTTGGAATCGAAGCAATGCGAAAGGCTTAGTATTCTATAATAAAAAGACTTTTACCTCCGGGGGTTACGCAGAACCGAAAACTTGGGATGAAATGATCACGCTCTCCAAGAAAATTGCAAGTGACGGAATTAAACCATGGAGTCTAGGAATCGAAAGCGGAGCTGCAACAGGGTGGGTTGCAACAGACTGGGTTGAATCCATCATGCTTCGTACTACAACGCCTGAAAACTATGATAAATGGGTGAAGGGCGAAATTAAATTTACGGATGATATCGTGAAAAATGCGATAAAGAAAATGAGCGATCTTTGGTTTGATGATTCGATCGTTTATGGCGGACGTAAAGCTATCCCTACGACAAACTTTGGTGACGCGGCAAAACCGATTTTTGCTAACCCATCTAAAGCCATGTTTATTAATCAAGGTAACTTTATTTCAAGCTTTTTTCCAGAAGGCTCGAAGCCTGGAACAGATTATGATTTCTTCGTATTACCTTCTATTGATCCGCAATATGGAACTCCGGTAGAGGTTGGCGGCGACTTGTATGCTATGTTCAATGATCGTCCTGAAGTTCGTGCGGTTATACAATTCTTCTCTACTGGTGAGTCAATTAAAAGCTGGATCCAATCCGGTGGTGTGATTGCACCGATGAACGACGCAAGTTTAGATTGGTATACAAATGATGTGGATCGTAAAATTGCCAAAGCGGTTCAAGGTGCAAAAACATTACGCTTTGACGGTTCAGACCTTATGCCAGGAGTTGTTGGGGCAGGTTCGTTCTGGAAGGGTATGACTGACTATGTAAGTGGTACGGTTGATCTCGATGGTGCAACAAAAGAAATTCAAGGTGGTTGGGCTAACGTAAAATAATGCACATATAAAGTAAAATGGAGGGGCGAAACGGGAAACCATCCTTGCCTCTCCGTTTTTTTATTTAGGAAAGGAGATACAAAATGGAAATAGTAAAAAAGGCGAATCCCATGTTGCTGTTGTTTTACACAATAGTGATCCCATTATTTAATTTTTTTGTGAATTTGCAAATATTTAATTTCTTCAAAACGGCTTCGTTTAATCCACTTTTGTTCACACTGGCAGCTGTCATTTGGGCGGTTGGGGGAATCGTTTTTTTATATTTTTCGTTTAACTGGGTTGCAGAGCAATATTCTGCCAAATGGGGAAGACGATTTCAACCCTTTATCTTTATTGGACCTGCAGTATTTCTCCTCGGTTGGCTTTTGTTGCTTCCGACGATTCGAACGTTGTATTTAAGCTTTATGAATGCAGATTCAACAAATTTCGTTGGTTTTGCTAATTACGCTGCTGTGTTTACGAATCGGCTTTTGAACGTGGCGCTTCGCAACAATTTATTATGGGTTGTTTTTGGTACGATTGCATGCGTTGGCTTTGGGCTTCTAATCGCGATTTTATCGGATCGTTCCGGTTATGAGAAAATTGCTAAAGCTATTGTATTTATGCCGATGGCAATTTCCTTCGTCGCAGCAGGAGTAATTTGGAAATTTATTTACTATTATCAGCCAGGAAGTCAGCAAATTGGTTTATTAAATGCGATTGTTACGGCTTTTGGCGGACAACCGCAAGCGTGGCTTAGTATGGTCCAACCGTGGAACAATTTATTTTTGATTGTCATTTTGATTTGGATGCAAACCGGCTTCGCAATGGTTATTTTTTCTGCATCGATTAAAGGGATTCCCGATGAGCTGTTAGAAGCGGCAAGAGTAGATGGTGCAACTGAAATTATTATATTCTTCCGGATTATTCTGCCAACGATTGCAGGGACTTTATTATCTGTGACCACAACAATTATCGTCTTTACATTGAAGATCTTCGATGTTGTTATGATCATGACAGGCGGTCAATATGACACAGAGGTTGTTGCAACACAGTTTTATCGTCAGTTTTTTATGTATCGCAACTTTGGGTACGGCTCAACACTAGCCATCGTTCTGTTGATTGCGGTCATCCCTGTCATTATCATTAACTTGAGACAAATCCGCAGTCAGGGGGGATTCTAGGTGAAAAAAAATAAACGAAAGTCAAATAAGTGGATTATAAATATCATACTGGGCTTTTTCTGTCTTTTATGGATCATTCCAACACTAGGGTTGTTTGTTTCATCGTTTCGTCCTGCTGAGGATATCCTAACCAACGGTTGGTGGACGCTGTTTCCCCACAAGCAATGGACCACAGTGAGTGAAATTAAATTGCCGAAAACAACGGATTTAAGCAAACCGATTGAAGTGTTAGGTGAAAAATTCAGCTCGGAGCAATTGAGTAATGGGATTAAAGATGCGGCTGGAGATCGCCTAGTCTGGCAGGATCCATTTGCTCGTTTGTTAAATGTACAGCATCTCAAATGGAAGTTTGGTACGAAAGTAACCTTGAATAATTATGATAACGTGCTTAATGGGAAGACCTATAAGCTAAACATGCCTGATGGTACGATTCAAACGCAGAAAGGTGAAAATCTTTCGCGGGCATTTTTGAATACATTTACTGTAGCGGTTCCTTCAACAGTCATTCCGCTCATTATTGCTTCGTTCGCAGCATTTGCTTTTTCCTGGCTTAAATTTCCACTGCGAAAAACTTTATTTGTGATTATCATTTCATTGCTCGTTGTTCCGATCCAGGTAGCGTTGATTCCAATTATGAAGGATTATACTTCCCTTGGTTTGAATGGAACCTATCTCGGGGTTTGGATTGCGCATACTGGTTTTGGTTTGCCGCTTGCGACCTACTTCTTATTTAATTATATGAGTCAGCTGCCCAAAGATTTATTCGAATCCGCGTATATGGATGGCGCGACGAATTATCAGATTTTCACACGTTTAGTCATTCCGTTATCTGTTCCAGCGATAGCCTCCATTGGGATATTCCAATTTCTCTGGGTCTGGAATGATTATTTAATCTCATTAATCTTTATTGGCAGCCAGCCAAATGTTCAGGTATTATCGATGCGGATCGCTAATATGGTCGGTTCACGCGGAAACGACTGGCATTTGCTTACCTCTGCTGCTTTTGTATCGATGATACTGCCTCTTTGCGTATTCTTCATGCTGCAAAAGTATTTTGTTCGCGGTTTGCTTGGCGGATCAGTGAAAGGTTAAGCGAAGCGATTTTACAGCGTATTTTAGAGGATGAGGAAGGTATTTTTATGAGAAAAGGAACCGTCATATATCCTTATGAACCATGGACCATTACAGAAAATTCATTTGATGAGAAAACGAATCGGCGGAATGAAACGATATTTGCAGTAGCTAATGGGTATATCGGCATGCGGGGGAGCTTTGAGGAAGGACTTGAGGATACTGCCATACCTTCTTCAAACGGCACCTATTTAAATGGTTTTTATGATTCTACCCCGATTATTTATGGTGAAGAGGCTTTTGGCTATGCCAAGAACCATCAAACTATGCTCAATGTCACGGACAGTAAAATTATAGATTTGATCATTGATGGGGAGAAATTCAGTCTTGATTCCGGTACCGTTAATGCTTATTCCAGACAGCTGGATATGAGAAAGGGTATCCTTTTCCGGAAAGTCTTTTGGGAAACTACGACAGGCAAGCAAGTGGAAATTACCATAGAACGAATGGTTTCTTTGACTAACAAACATTTAGCTTGCATTCGCTACAGGGTTAAACCGCTTAATTTTAGTGGGGAATTGCAATTTATTTCTGCAATAAATGGCGAGGTTCATAACCAAGTATCAAACGGAGACCCGCGCGCAGGCTCGGTTTTTAGCAGTCAGGTTTTACAAACGCAAGAAATATTCGAGAATGATACGTTAGGAGCTATTCGGCAGCGGACCAAAATGACTTGTTTTGATCTCGTATGTGCGATGGAACATCAGATGAATACATCCTTTAGTCTTCAAACGAAGATTTTAGAGCAGCGTGTGGAAAAATATTTTACTGTTCATGCTATCGAGCAGGAAGCTGTTATTTTAGACAAATTTATGACCTATTACAGCTCCAAAGATTACCCGAAGGAAAGCTTGCTTTCACGAGCAGAAGAGGAATTAACTATTGCCAAAGAAAAAGGCTATGATGCGTACAAACAAGGTCAACGGACTGTTCTAGACAGCTTTTGGGAAAATGCAGACATTACAGTTGAAGGCGACGATGCCTTACAGCAGGGCTTAAGATTTAATGCCTATCATCTGTTCCAATCCGTGGGACGCGACGGTAAAACGAACATTGCCGCAAAAGGACTAACGGGGGAAGGATATGACGGACATTATTTTTGGGACACCGAAACGTATATTATGCCGTTTTTTCTCTATACCAATCCGGAAATTGCCAAGCAATTGCTGAAATATCGCATTCATATCCTGCCAAAGGCCAAACAGAGAGCAGAAGAATTAGCGCAAAAAGGTGCGATGTTTCCTTGGAGAACGATTGACGGAGAGGAAGCGTCGGCATGCTATCCTGCGGGGACAGCTCAATACCATATCAATGCAGATATTGCCTATGCTTTTAAAGCGTATGCGGAAGTTACAGGCGATATGGAATTTATTTACGAGCATGGTTTATCTGTTTTGCTCGAAACGTCACGTTTTTTTGCGGATTTCGGAGTGTTTATCGAAGGCAAGGGCTTTTGCATCAATGGTGTAACAGGTCCTGATGAATATACGGCAATTGTGAATAACAACACTTATACCAATATCATGGTGAAAGATCTATTGGAATACATTATTTTAATCCTCCAAAAATTCAAGAGCAGCCAGAGCTATGGATAAAACTATGTTCACAATTTGATATATCTGAGACGGAGCTGAACGCTTGGCAAGCAATAGCCAATCAAATCTACATTCACCATGAAAAAGGACTGATTGGTCAGGATGATAGCTTTTTACAAAAAGCGGTATGGGATTTTTCAAATACACCCAAGGACAAATATCCGCTTCTGCTTCATTATCATCCTTTAAACATTTATCGCCATCAAGTATTAAAACAAGCGGACCTTGTGCTTGCTTTCTATTTGCAGCGGGAACGGTTTACGCATACGGAGAAAGTACGCAATTATTTGTATTATGAACCTCTCACCACGCATGATTCCTCACTCTCTTCCTGTATTTATGGGATCGTGGCAGCTGAGCTAGGTTTTATGGATAAAGCTTATGATTATTTCATGCATTCGGTACGTACGGATTTGGATGATTATCATGACAATACGCAGGACGGTATTCATTGCGCCTCGATGGCAGGGAGTAGACTAGCGATTGTTAACGGATTTGCCGGTATGCATCATGATGCGCAAACACTTATTTTTGAACCGAAGATACCGACAAATTGGCAGTCTTATGGATTCCGTATTAAATACAAGGGACGGCTTTTGGAACTGCAGGTGATGCATGAAAAGACGATTTATCGATTGCTTGAGGGGGAACCCATGACGATTCGGCATTACGACCAATCTATTGAGTTAAACTATCAGTCAGAAGTTCCAAACCGCAGACTTGGCGCAGTTATATTTGATTTGGATGGCGTCATTACGAATACAGCGGAATATCATTATGCAGCATGGAAAGAGCTTGCAGACGAACTGGAAATCCCCTTTGACCGAGCTTATAATGAACAATTAAAAGGAGTAGATCGAAACGCATCCTTGGAGCTTATTCTAAAACGGACAAGCAGAGTATTGCCCGAGGAAGAGAAATTAGCTCTTGCGACGCGGAAAAATGAGCGGTATAAAGAGTTCATATGCAGCATTACTCCGCATGATATTTTGCCGGGTGTAGAGGAACTTCTTCAAGAGTTGAAGCAGCTTAATATTAAAGTAGCCCTTGCCTCAGCCAGCAAAAATGCGAAAGCGGTCATTGCATCGCTGCAAATAGCAGCTTATTTTGACTATATTGTCGATGCTTCTACAGTTGAAATCGGCAAACCAGATCCTGAGGTTTTTTTAAAAGCGGCTGAAGCCCTTGGTGTTCATCCCGTAAATTGTGTCGGTATTGAAGACGCTTCTGCTGGTATCGAAGCCATTCTACTAGCTGGAATGAAAGCAGTGGGCGTTGGTGATCCTTTACTTTTGAATAAAGCGGATTATGTAGTTCAAAGCATGGAAGCAGTTAACGTACAACAATTAAAGAAACTACTTTACAGGAAGAGACAAGGAGCGCTCCAATCACTGCCCAATCTTGAGGAAGCACAAAATTTTCAAAAACGGGTATAGGAATCGGCAGGATTTAACGTTATAATCTTTTGAGGGACTTATCTTGACCCCAAAAAAACAATTAAGGAGTTACATTATGGAAAAAATACTTATCTTCGGACATAAAAATCCGGACACCGATTCAATCTGCTCTGCCATTGCATACGCTGAATTAAAATCTAAATTAGGCTTGAATGTGGAACCTATTCGTTTAGGAACGATTAATGGCGAAACTCAATTTGCCTTGGATCATTTCCAAGTAAAGGCGCCTCGTTTAGTTGAAGCGGTAGCAGAAGAAGTGAAAAGCGTTATTCTCGTAGATCATAATGAACGTCAACAAAGCGCCAATGACATTGATAAAGTTCGTGTGCTGGAAGTCATCGATCACCATCGTATCGCTAATTTTGAAACGAGTCATCCTTTGTATTACCGTGCTGAGCCAGTAGGATGCACAGCAACGATTTTAAATAAACTATTTAAGGAAAACGGGATTGCCATTCGCAGAGAAATTGCCGGATTAATGTTATCGGCAATTATTTCCGATTCTCTCCTGTTTAAATCGCCAACTTGTACAGAGGAAGATGTCGCTGCTGCTCGTGAATTGGCTGTAATCGCCGAAGTGAATGGGGATAGCTACGGTTTGGCTATGCTGAAAGCCGGAGCCGATTTAAGTGACAAATCAATTAGAGAATTAATTTCATTGGATGCCAAAGAATTTCAAATGGGTTCAGCAAAGGTTGAAATCGCTCAAGTCAATGCTGTGGATGTGAATGATGTTCTTTCCCGTCAAACGGAATTGGAGTCGGCGCTCTCAAGCATTATTGCTGATAAGGGATTAGACTTGTTTGTATTCGTTGTTACGGATATTTTAAATAATGATTCCGTTGTCTTAGCACTCGGTTCCAAAACAAATGCAGTGGAACAAGCTTATAATGTGACTTTGGTTGATAACAAAGCTATTCTTAAAGGTGTTGTTTCACGTAAGCTGCAAATCGTGCCTGTATTAACAGATATATTGAATAAATAGCTATCGAGTACTATACGCTTCGCATAACATCGTTCAATATGAATGGTGTTATTTTTTTTTGCTTATTTATTGAATAATTGCTGTCTAAATTCTGAGGGTGTGCATTTTTTGTAGCGTTTAAATGTTTTGATGAAGTAGCTTAAATTATCAAAGCCTACATCCAGTGCGATATCAATAATTTTTAGATCCGGATTGTGCAGTAGTTTGATCGCGTGATTGATTCTGACGCTGTTGATGTACTCAATCGGTGTTTGTTTCAGTAATGATTTAAAAAAACGACAAAAATGACCTTCACTAATAGAAAGCAAAGCTGCAAGCTCATGAATGTGTATTTTGTGTTGAAATTGA
>JAQBPR010000193.1 GCA_028287395.1 Bacilli bacterium | reverse complement strand
ACAGTCAATTCATGGTACTTGCAGAAGTTCATGAACGATGAAAGCATTGTACTCTTCGAAGCAGCTGTGAAGCACCTCAAAGAAGTTATGCATCCAAACCATGCGACCGAAGGACATCCGGATCAAGCGGCTGATCATGCAGCTATCAACACAAAAGCTTCTGCCGTGCTTGAGCATTTAGCTAAAAAGGAAGAAGTAGCTAAAGAGGAGGCGTAGACTTTGAAAACGCAGGATTTCATTAGTAAAATAGCGCCATTCGCCGTAGCGGACATGATGTGCTCTAAGGTTTTAGCGAGCATTACAATTGCTCAGGGTATTTTAGAAAGCGATTCAGGCAGCAGCGCACCTAGCTGTAATCTTTTCGGCATTAAAGGTAAGGGAGCTGCTCACGAAACAAAGGAATTTGTTAACGGTCAGTGGATCACAATCGTGGACGGATTTCGATGCTACGATACCTGGGAAGGCAGCGTAAACGATCACAGCACTTTTTTGATTGAAAATGGCCGCTACACTCTAGCAGGCTTTTTTATTGCTTGTAACAATTTGGATTATATCGGTGCGGCTCATGCGCTGCAGGCTGCTGGATATGCAACAGATCCTAATTATGCAGCGCAACTCATCAATATTATTCAGCAGAATGGATTAAGCAAATATGATAAGGAAGTGGTGAGTAATTTGCAAGCAATTAAGGATTTGCAAGACAAGGTTGCGAAATTGGAAGCTGCAGCACAGGCTTTAGTAAAGACTACGCCTCCAGATTGGTTCATAAAAGAGTTTGGCAGTGACGAAGTAGCAAGCTTATTGAAAGATGCTACTGGCGATGTGGACTTTTGGCGGAACTTCGCTGTTATGATTCGGTTTTTCAACGCTCAAAAAGCGTAATTAAAAAATGATTGGGAGATGGTAACAATGAACTTTAATTCAATCGCAGACTTTTACAACCAAAACAAAGAACTTATCCAATTGTTAGTCGCAGCAGTGATTTACTTTTTCGGGCACAAGAAAGTCGCTCAAACTTATGTAAAGAGCAAAGTCAAAACGGCCATATTCGCAGCGGAGAAGTATTCAGAGGATTTACTTTTACAATCCGGGGCGCAAAAGATGGATTTCGTTGTTCAAAAGGAATACGCAAAGCTTCCTGGTGCAGTGCGAATGTTTGTTAATTTAGATGACTTACGTTCGATTGCTCAGAAAGTCTTTAATAATGCAGCATTGAGTGTGAAGGATCAATTGCCGAAAGCGCCCGTTGTTCCAAACGCTCCGGTTACGACAGATAACGTTTCATTTTAAATCAAAGCCCTCGCGCAAACATCGGCGGGGGCTATTTTTGTTTCTATCCAATTTGTGCGCTGCGCCTATTCATCTTTTCTTTAAGTTCCTCACTTCTCTTTTTACGCCAGTTGTAGTCGTGGCCCAGGTGCATTATCTCGAAGTATCTATGAAATGCTGGTATAAAGGCCAGTATATTACCATTGTTTGCTTTTGGTAGATTATTAAAGTGCTCTTGTACAGCTTCTTCAAAAGCTTCTTCCGTAATGTCATAGTTCTCCAATAGATCAACATTGCCAATAATGGTTTCGTATTGTTCCTCCGTAACCCTCATATGATCTTTATTGAACCTGTTCTTAAAATAATTATTATAAATATTAATAAAAACATTACCGTCGAAATTTATTTCGATGTATGATTGTTTAATCTCTGCATTATTCTCTGTATTAATCTCTGGTAATGGTCGTATCATATTGATCCATTGGTCGTACCACTTTGATACGATGGTAGTATCATTTTGATACAATGGGAAAGACTCTAGGTTTTCTAGGGCTTCGTAGTTAATTCTGTACCATTTTGTTCGATCGATTGGCAGCTTATTATAGTTGGCTGTAATAATCAAATCGTATCCTTCTAGCTTAGAAAATGCTCTTTTAATTGTTATAACGCTCCAGAACGGAAATTGTTTTTGCCAATCCTCGAAACTATTAAACGTCCAATAGTGTCCGTCTCTTAAATTATTTTGGCTCTTCGCTCTATTGGGTGGGTGTAGTCAGGTTTGCTAGTTTGAGAGAGCGATTTGACATGGAGCCTCTACGGGCATGATTCCTTGCGAAAGTGCGAAACCACAAGGGTTTCGCAAGGCTGGCTAGCCTATCATGCCCGCCACTCCATGTAAAATCGCAATCTATTTACCCACTTCGTGTAGCGAGGAAGCATTATTTTTAGCCTTTTTGTTAATTTCATTCCAATAGTGAATTTGTTGCAAAATAATAGATTCATTCAAACCAATCCGTCTTGCAAGCTCAGGCATAACCAATAATGGATTCTCGTTTAATAACATTTTCGACAATAGAATACATCCCCTTATAATTAAAATGGTCGCACACTCAACCCGATAGGGGATTGAATAAGCGACCATGTATATGCTACAATAGTTCTATATTCATCCGATATAGAGGTATCGGTGACACGACTCCAAGCGTTGGTAGCGCTGTGGAGTTTTTACTTTTATAATGATATTATATCACGTAGTTTTATAAAAATCACTTGAAACGAGAATTCGTGTTCGCATATAATGTATTCGGGGTGATGCTATGAGTTTCACGATGGAAATTTACGAACTATTACAACGTTACACGAAGGATAGCGAGGGCAAGGACATTACTTTGGCAGAGCTACAGAGTATCGCTTGGTGGCGCTGCGTGTGGGGTCACTGGATGGCTAAAGCTTATTATCAGATAGATGGATTCTACCAACGCTTAGAGGACGTACCCGAAGGCTTAGAGGACTATCACATCGTAGATGAAGTCTATACGAAATATTGGACAGAACGAGGGGTATTGAAGAGTCAAGTCTTAACAAAAGAGGATTGTAAGAGAATTTATGGGTAAAGAAAAAAGCCCCGGAGGGCTTTGATTGGTTAGTTTAGTATAAGATCAGTGGTTTTATCGTCGCCAAGACTTTTGTAACCCGAATCATATGGACCTTTGACAACAAACGAAGCGCTATTCACCTTAGTCAAATCGCCTTTTACCACAAATATAATTTTCCCCGTTTTAACAACCTTCCCAATAAAGTCACCGCCGACTGAATCGGAATTAAACATATCCGCTGTTATTTGTTCTTTTGTGTTTAAGACGATGGTCCCTTGATCTGGATACCATTTCACGGTATCAGCAGAAGTGTTTTCGACGGTCACATCTAAAATGAAGGCGTTAACGGGTTGCGAAAATTTATCTTTCAAATAAGCAGGATCCAGTGTTACTTTAGAAATGTTCATCTTCATCGGTCCGCTCTCCACATTCACATTAACCGAAAATGATTTAGCAGCACTTACGGGAGTTGGTGTAGCTACAGGTGTTCCGGAAGTAATGGAAATTGTTCTTGCATCCCCATCCCACTTAACCACTCCACCTAAAGACTCACTCACGACACGTAAAGGGACGTAACTGGAACCATTGACGATCTGAACATCGGCATTTACTACGTTACCGTTAATGAACAATTTAATGTCGGATGCTGCGAATGCTCCGATTGCGATACACATAGCACCAAATGCAAGTATTACAAATGCGATTAATAGCTTCTTCTTCATAATATCATTCCTTATGTATCCCCATCGGCTGAGGTATTTGCTGCAAGCTTTGTCGAAATCAGTGTAGCAGAGATGGAAGAGATTGGCTATAACATTTTTGAAAGTTAGGCTTGGATTAAAATATATTTCGACAAAGTCCTACAATGATAGTGCTTTCATCATATGTACAACTTGTGTCAATTGGTGGTATGATCTTCCATACAAAACTGCTTACATGGCTAACTTGCTGAAAAGCAAGGGCGCAAAACTAAAGGGGCTAAGGTGAAAGCTAGGCCAGCCAGTTACCGAAGAGAGATGATTGCATATGTATTTTGTAATCCTATAGGGTGGCATTTCCCGAAGGGTGAGCCCTTAAAAAGGTGCTCAATGCCGTTTGTTAATCATGTGTCATGCCATGTATAAAGATCGTCGATGTAACACCCGAAAAGTTGAGCGCTTTTCCTAGCTTTCAGAATTGACAATGTTTTTTCGCCACTGATAAGCTTAGATGCAAACGTTCGGGAAACTCTTAATC
>JAQBPR010000183.1 GCA_028287395.1 Bacilli bacterium | reverse complement strand
TTCCGTATATTGTTGAAATTGCTGCCCCTTTGTTGCCATAGAAAATATCCCCTCCAAGTTCACTCGTTCCCTCATACTAACATAAGGGTTTTTCTTGAGTGTCTACTTAAAGGGGATAATACCATCTGTCGGTTTTTGTCGTTTTAATTTATTTATTTTTATTCTGAGTCACCAATTTATAGCCCACGCCACGGATAGAATCAATCTGTACGGACTGCTGATTCATCTCCAGTTTTTTACGAAGAGAGCTTACATGAACATCTACTGTCCTTTGTCCGCCTATATAATCAAAGCCCCAGACAATATTCATCAAATCATCACGGGTAACTACCACTCCAGGTCGCTGCACTAAATAAAGCAAAACCTCAAATTCCTTCGGACGCAAGGAGATCGATTCTCCATTTAGCGCCACCTCATATTTTTCCGGATAGATTTTCAAATCGCCTGCTGCAATGATTTTTTCGCCGCCAGCGTTTTTATCGAAAAGAGTTTCATCCGCTTGCGTTCGTCGTAATACGGCAGCCACTCGTGCAAGTAACTCAGCCACTCCAAAAGGTTTCGTAATATAATCATCTGCACCATACTTTAATCCTTGCACCACTTCTTCTTCCGCATTCCGCGCAGTTAAGATGATGATGGGTGTTTTAAGACCTTTTTGGCGTAATTTGGAGAGAATTTCAAAGCCGTTCATGCCAGGAAGCATAATATCCAGAATAATTAAATCATACACGGATTGTACTGCGGCTTGATAACCGTCCCATCCATGGTCAATCACTTTAATTTCGTAGCCTTCCTGCGTCAAATTGTATGATAACAGGCGAGCTAAAGTTGGTTCATCTTCGACAATTAAAATTTTTTGCGACATGGGATCCCCCCGTTATAAAATAATCATATCATGAAATTGTAAACGCAATGTTAAGCTTTTGTAAATGCTGCATCAAACATTAATAAATAACAGGTAGTTCAATCAAAAACTTCGTACCGATCCCAGGTTCACTTTCTACTTGGATGGACCCTTTATGCAATTCGACTAAATGCTTTACGATAGATAAACCAAGTCCTGTTCCGCCGGACATACGTGATCTAGCTTTATCCACACGGTAGAAACGCTCAAAAATTCGCGGCAAATCTTTTTTAGGAATGCCAATACCTGTATCGCTAATTATCATAAGGACACGATCATAATCTTCTTCACCATCGCTATATAACGGTGTTACTTCGACTTTTACTTGCCCGCCTTCCGGTGTATAGCTGATTCCATTCGACAATAGATTAATTAAAATTTGCCTGATTCGATCTTCATCTGCCTCAATATAGATATCTTCATCAACGATCATTTCCAAGGAAATCTGCTTCTTCTCTGCTTCAGACCGCATCATATGCAAAGAACGCTCCACCAAAGAATGCATCTCTACAGGTGAAAAATGCAGCGGAATTCGTTTCGATTCAATTTTGGAAAGCTCCAATATATCACCGATTAACCGATTCAAACGCTCGCTTTCATCGAATATAATTTGCAGAAATTGCTTGGCAATTTCCTTATCATCCATTGCACCTGCCAATAAGGTTTCGGCAAAGCCTTTTACCGCAGCAATCGGTGTCTTTAACTCATGCGATACATTCGCGACAAATTCACTGCGCATGCGCTCCAATCGACGTACCGCTGTAATATTATGCAGGACAATCAACACGCCTGCCCACTCTTCATTCGCCTGCGACATCGGACTGACATTAACCTCAAGAATACGCTCTTCAGGAAAATAAAAGATCATTTCGTCCCGGATGTGATCTCCTGATTCAATACATTCACTAATGAGCTGGGTAAATTCAAATTGCTGTTTCGCTTCATTATATTTCTTACCTAACAGCTCATCCGTAGAAAAGCCAAGAAACTCTTCGGCGGAGCGATTTAACAATACGATACGTTCCTCACGATCGATCATCACAATACCGCTCATCATATTCTCCAACACGCTTTTAAGTCGGCTTTCATCCTCTAAAATCCGGTTCATTTGCAGCTGCAGGCTATCTGCCATCGTGTTAATCGCTTGACCGAGCTGGCCAATTTCATCTTTTTTACGTATTTTAACGCGGGATTGATAGTTCATATGCGTAATTTGGTGGGCTACGCGTGTTATTTTTTCAAGCGGACGCGTTAAATTATGGGCAATGCGATAGCTGACAATCGCCGCAATAATGAACAAAATCGATAAGCCCCATAGGAGCAGCGTCCAAAGCTGTTTCACAGATTGATCCACGGTGTTTAATGTCATCGCCATCCGAATAAAGCCGATAGGGGATTGATTGTCAGGGACAACCACAGCTACATAAAGCAGCTTCTCATGAATCGTATCACTTAGGCGCTGATTAGAGCCGCTGCCAAACTTTTGCGCTTCCTGGATTTCCGGACGATTAAGATGATTTTCCATGGTCACAGGGTCATGATCGGATTCACCTAATACTTTACCGTCTTTGGTTATGAAAGTGATTCTTGCATCGAATGTTTGTTTAAGACGAAGTGCTTGCGCATTGTAATACTGGGTTAATTCTGACTCCGCACCTGATTTTTTCATATCAATTGAGGTAGATATAATCCCGATTTCGTGTTTCATGCTCTCTTCCAAAAAAACGATATACTTATCTTCCGACAGCTTTGCTGTAAAAATACCAACGACCAGCATCGATAAACCCAGCAGCGTTATAAAAATAAGCGTTAGACGCACTCGAAATTTGCTCATACTTTCCCCCAAACCAACTGAATGACTTTGTTATATCGTAACCTGCGCCATAGAGAAAATCTAGCTTTAGTTCTCCTTAGAGGAACTTATTTGTTGTAAATCTTTTGTAAATCACACGATATACGAGGGAAGCCACTGGCTGCTGAATTAGAATAGACAAAACGACTGGAAGCGCAGCACGAAATTCAAAAAAACCAAGTGCAAGCACAACTCCCAATGAATTATTACGCATCCCTGATGTGTACATCATCGTTGCAATTAAGCTTGGATTGTTCTGCATTTTGGCGGCGATATGACCTAGAACATAGCAAAGGATTACAAGTATTAGAACGATAGGGAAAATCAGCAGCATGTCATGCTTGACTTGCATCGCTATGGGTCGGATCGTTACGGCATTAAGGAAAATCACGATGAGAAAAGCTAGCTTTGAAGTCGGTGCTGTAACGGGGTCGGACCATGGCTTGGCCCGGGATCGACTAAGGACATTACATAGGATGCCTGCTACAGTTGGAATCACGATAATCACCACGAGATCCTGCATCATTTTCCAATGATCAAAATGAATCGTTGTTCCGAAAAAAAGTGAAATCTCCGTCGGTACAACTAGCGGACTAAACGCAGAATCCAACACAATTAATACCAAAGCAAACGTAACGTTTCCTCGCGACAAACCGACCCAAAGCACAGACGATACACCTAACGGAATAACTGTAAATAAGACCAATCCGATCAGGTAGGGTGAACTTACACCGAATAAAATAATGCCCAAACCATAAGCGAGCAACGGCGCAACCACATGAGCAGATGCCAAAACAAGCAGCATGGCATAGCGCATTTTCAACGACTCACGAATTTGCGGCACACTGCAGCCTAATGCCATTATAAAAGTGACGTAAGCGAAAAGGTAAGGAACTGCTCCAACAAAGCGATAAAGTCCTGCTGAAAAAAGAAATCCCAGTACCAACGATACAAGGATCAGCATAAAAAAATATTTTTCGAGCACAGTGCTAAAACGCAGCCCCAGGCTTCTTTCTGAATGGTAAGCCATCTTTTTGCATTGCACCGCCTTATTTAAATACCGGCTGTTTAAACTCATGCAGCTTTTCGAGCGAGCTTTTCTCCACTTCAGCATGCAAGCTATTGCCATGCGAATCCATCGTCACAATAGCAGCGAAGCCTTCCGTTTGCAAATGCCACATCGCTTCTGGTATGCCAAATTCAAGAAAGTCAACGCCTTCGACTTTTTTCAGGCATTGCGCATAATATTGCGCTGCACCCCCAATGGCATTCAAATAGACGCCCCCATGCTCTTGAAGCGCGGCCAATGTTTTTGCACCCATACCGCCCTTGCCGATTACCGCGCGAATACCGAACTTTTTCATGATTTCGCCTTGGTACGGCTCTTCACGAATACTCGTCGTAGGCCCTGCAGCCTTTACATGCCATTCACCTTGCTCATCCTTCATCATCACAGGACCGCAATGATACAATACCGCTCCGTTTAAATCCACGGGACAGTCGTGATCCATCATATATTTATGGAAGGCATCGCGCCCTGTATGCATCATGCCATTAATAACCACAACATCCCCGACACGAAGCTCGCGAATTTGCGCCTCGCTAATTGGTGTTTGAAGCACTACCTCACGACTTTTTGTCGTTACTTCAGCCGTTTCAATCTGCTTGTTCATCGGAATTTCTTTTCCGCCTTGATAGCTCCACTCTTTAATGGCGCCATTCACCGCATCAAGCACAACGCCTTGGCGACGGAAAGCCCAGCAATTATAAGCAACGGAAACAAAGAAACTTGCAGGTAAGCGATTGATTACGCCGACTTTGCAGCCGAGCAGCGTAATTTGTCCGCCAAAGCCCATCGTGCCGATGCCCAGCTTATTCGCATTTTCCATTACATACTCTTCTAACTTACGCAGCTCTGCATTCGAATTGGTATCATCGACATGGCGGAACAACTGATGCTTAGCGAGTTCATAGCCCGTTGTACGGTCACCGCCAACGCCAACGCCAATAAAACCTGCGCCGCAGCCTTGGCCTTGCGCTTGATAAACCGCGTGCATAATGCACTTGCGGATTCCGTCCAAATCCCGCCCTGCTTTGCCAACCCCTTCAAGCTCTGCCGGCAAGCTGTACTGGATATTTTTATTTTCACAGCCTCCGCCTTTAAGAATGAGGCGAATATCAATATCCGCTTTTTCCCACTGTTCAAAATGGATCACAGGCGTACCGGGACCTACGTTATCCCCGCTGTTTGCTCCCGTTAACGAATCGACTGAATTTTCGCGTAATTTACCTTCTTTGGTCGCTTGCTTCACTGCAGAAATGATTTGTTTTTTCATGACGATTTGATTGGCTCCAACTGGAACGTGGATCATAAACGTCAGCATACCTGTATCTTGACAAATGGGCGAAATATTTGACTCCGCCATTTCGATATTATCAGCAATGGTGGATAAAGATAATGCGGCCCGAGTGCCTTGATCCTCACTCACACGCGCTTGATTGATTACCGTTCGCACATCTCCCGGTAAATTAGTCGATGTTTCGACAATCAGTTGGTACACACTCTCTTCAAAATGACGCATTGCGCTTCAAAACTCCTCTCCAGATTTAAAAATTATGATACAATAGATTATATGAAAAACGGCTTGCGAAGTCCAATTTGTTTTCCCATTTATCAAGTCAATTCATCAATCGTTTTTTCAAACGCTGGAGCCATGTGTGTAAGAAAATAGTCTACCTCAGGCATCTCCAATTTGCGCAGGGAATCTAATATTTGCTTTTTAGCAACGGAAAACTCTTGATTGCCTGCAGTTAGTTCCGAAACACATTTTAAATAGGCATCCAATAAGTCTGCACCCTTCACGTATTGATACAATTCAGGATCATGCTCCAAAATTAACGGATGATAGACCGACTGCAGCTCAGAAGGAAGCATATCGATTAATCGATTGGCAGCTGAGCGTTCTATTTCACGAAAAAAATGTAAAATTTCCGGACTGCTGTGTTTTACGGGCTGTGCCACATCACCGACGAATACTTCCGTCCCATCATGGAACAAGGCAAGCGAAACAATTTTATCTGTCGGAACATCCTTCTTGTAAATTTGATTCGCAATCGTGCACAACAAATGCGCCCAAATCGATACATAATAGGAATGCACCGCAACCGATTCGCGTTCCGTGTTTCGCATGAGTGACCATCTGTAAATGTTCTTCATTCGATATAAGAAAGCCGGAAAATTATAGTTCTCCACAACGAAACATCCCTTCAAAATAGAATTAAATCAGGAGCAAAGGCCAAATGCCATTCAATCGATTTTTCATTTTTATTATAGTAACACTTTTATATTGGATAACCTTGTACATATATGTTCCGATATTATCTCCTTATTTGGAAAGTCGCGGGCTGAGCTATTCCTTAGTCGGGATTATTCTCGGAAGCTACGGGTTTGTGCAAATTATCATCCGACTGCCGCTTGGCATTTATTCGGATCGAATCCGCAAACGCAAGCCTTTTCTCGCCATCGGTCTTGCCACTGGAGCGCTCAGCTGTCTGCTTTTTGCAATAAGCAATCAATGGGGCTGGACGCTTGCCGCTAGGGCAGTATCGGGTATTTCCGCTTCTTGCTGGGTTGCGTTTACCGTGCTGTTTGCCAGCTACTATAACAAGAACGAGGCTACCCGAGCCATGGGTTATATCAGCACACTGACTGTTTGCGGCCAATTAATCGGCATGGGTCTAAGCGGCTGGTTAGCAGACAAGTGGGGCTGGAACGCCACGTTTTGGGCAGGTACTTTAATTGGTCTGCTTGGCCTTGCAGCAACATTTGCAATCAAAGAGCCCAAGGAAGGGACATCTCGCATCCCGATTCAAGTCAAGGATCTGTTTAGTGTCATGCATAATGCTTCCTTAGTGAAGGTATCCATACTGGCCATTTTAGCGCATTGTGTTTTATTTATTACGATGTTCGGCTTCACACCTTCCCAAGCAGTCAGCCTGGGCGCTACAAAAAGTGAGCTTAGCATGCTCGTATTCGCTTTTATGATCCCACACGCAGCCGCAGCCTATATTACAAGCAAATGGATCGTTCCCAGAATAGGCGCTTGGAATGCCATTATGATCGGCTTTACATTTAGTTCCATCTGCACGATTGCCGTTTCCCTACTGCCTTCTTTCGGATGGCTTGCCGCCTCACAAGCCTTTAACGGCTTTGCCCAAGGGATGCATATTCCATTGCTCCTCGGTCTTGCCATTCAACGCATCGAACCGTTAAAGCGCGCTTCTGCAATGGGATTTTATCAATCGGCCTATTCGATTGGCATGTTCGCTGGTCCTTTTATAGCTGGATGGCTGAACCAATCCTATGGACTCACTAGTGGATTTTATCTCGGCGGGGCATTCGGACTTACGGCTGCGATGCTAACGATAGTATGGAGCCGCGCGGACAAACAGAGTCGGCATACCGTCACTGAATCGTTTTAAAATGACTATGTTTCCTCTACATTGCATCTCAAATTATACATGAAAGCTGTCCTCATTATCCATAGAGACAGCTTTTTTTGTCTTATTTTTTGTTTTATTTTTTGTTTTATTTTTTTTCAAATGTACCCCTTTCCAATTTTTCGGCTATATGTTATAGTACTATACAAGTCATTAACCAGTACCTTGCATTATATAATACTGAAACGAAGGTGAGAACAAATGAACGTTCAATTTAAAAAAGGCGTGCTTGAATTGTGCGTATTGGTTTTAACCGCTCACAAAGACCGCTACGGCTATGAGCTTGTGCACAGTATTTCCGAAAAATTCGCGATCGCGGAAGGCACCGTTTATCCACTTTTACGACGACTGACGCTCGAGGGATATTTCACAACCTATTTAACAGAATCGACTGAAGGTCCTCCGCGTAAATACTATCGGCTTTCACAGCAGGGTCAAACATACATGGATAGCTTAGTTTCCGATTGGAGCAGCTTTTCAGAGGGTGTCAATCAAATTATTAAGGAGGGTTTATACGATGTCAAAGCATGAATTTATGAGAGAACTGACCGGGCTGCTAAAGTCTATTCCGGAGCATGAACGAATTGATATCCTGGCAGATTATGAAGAACACTTTAACACGGCCATAAGCAATGGGCTTCCCGAATTAGACATTGTCAACGCCTTAGGCAGTCCGCGAATAATTGTCAAAGAAATCATTGCGGAAAACCGGATTGAACGTGCTGAACAGCATTCCTCCATTCCCAATCTTTTAACCGCTATTTTCGCGATTATTAGCTTAGGTTTTTTGAATCTGGTATTCGTACTCGGGCCTTTTATTGGGATTTCCGCGGTTATATTCGCCCTGTTTGTTGCAGCTTTAACTTTAGTTATAGCGCCGTTTGGAATGCTTATTTTTGGTGGATTTACTGAATTTTGGAGATCTAGCTTTCTCATTATTACTTCAATCAGCTTTGGTGTTTTACTGGGCATTGGAATGCTGTATGTCAGCCGCTGGTTTTTCAAAATGTTTGTCTATTATCTACAATTTAATTTAAGTGTGATTAGGAGGAAAAACCAATGAATCCGCTCATAAAAAAGGTCGCAAAAATAGCTTTAGTTTTTTTAATTATTGGCATAGCAGGTAACATTGTGCTCTATGCTTTCGGAGTCTCCCCATTTGAACTGAAGCTGGAGGAACTCGATCAAACCTTTACATCGCCCTCTACGGATATTAGCAATTTAGAAATTGATACTTCATCCGAAGATATCGTGCTGCTTGAAAGCCCTGACGATCAGTTCCATTTTCATTTAGCCGGTAAAACAAGCAATCCCAAGAAATACAATAATGAACATCAAATAACGACCAAAAACCAGACTTTAAAATTCACGTTACGCGATAAAAATAATTTTCATTTTGGCATCATGTACAGCAATTTCCGTTTGGAGATTTCTATACCGAAAATAAAACTAAACAAAATTGCACTCGAATCAAGCAGCGGCAACATTCAGCTTTCTGAAATGGAAAGTCAAAGCCTTGCAGCCAACAGCAGCTCGGGAGACATTCATATTGATCACTACAAGGGGCAGCTGCAGGCAGAAAGCAGCAGCGGAAATATTGTGTTATCCACTATCAGTAGTCCCATGATCACAGCGGTAAGCTCTTCGGGTGATTTGAATATCGGAGATTTCACAGGTCAATTGAAATTAGATACTAGCAGCGGCGACATCAATCTGGATGCCAATGAAATTCACGATAATATTACCTTCGATATGAGCAGCGGAGACTTTAAATTGTTTATCCATCAGCCTCCTCAGGCGATAGAGACTGACTTAAGCAGCAGCTCTGGCGATATAACGCAAAATTTACCTAATTTATTATATAAAGATCCGAATGGTCAACGAAATCATAAAAAAGGAATTCTCGGCACTGGCGGACCACTAATACGCGGTAAAACCAGCAGTGGAGACATTAGGGTTTCATCCGTTTTATCTCCTTAATAATAGGGGACTGCCCACAATTTTGCATGTGGTTCGGTCCCTTTTTACTTTCGGGTGGACGGATGCAATTTAAGCATTGGCAAAATAAAAGGGATTTCGTCTATGCGCACATGACGAAATCCTTTGTTTAGGCTAGATTCATTCATTATTTAAATATTTCAGGATAAACCATCAAAATCACCAAAAGGATTAAAATAACGGAAACCAATATACTGAATGTTTTGGTTTTGGCCACATCAGGTTCCACTGCTTGACCCGCTTGTAAATTTTTCACAATACGTTTCAATGGTCCACCCAGCATGCCCGTTACAGCGCCTGCAAGAACGAATAATACAATAACACTGATCATCCAAGGTGCTCCAAGACCGTAGCTGTCTTTTAATTTCCCAATTAAATAACCTCCTGTGAGAAGTTGAACAATTAGAAACAATTGTCCGATCCGGTTAGCAGTCTGTAGTGCTTGGACAAATCCCTCTTGCGTTTGCTTCCCCAAGGAGCTGATACGTACTGTCAATAAAGGGAATATCAAATAAAAACCCATACCTACCGCACTAAGAATGTGTAAAAACAAAATAAACTTCGTCATAAAATACTTCCCTTCATTGGTTTATGGCTTTCACTCATTCATTATACAATAAAGAGCCCTTAGCGGGCTCTTTTATTGTTACAATTTATATTTATATGTTGACGATTTGAATTACGTTGCGAACGGATTGTGCTGATTTATCTAAGGCAGCTTTCTCATCCGCTGTTAAGTCAAGCACGAACACTTTTTCAATACCGTCTCCGCCAAGAATCGTCGGAACACCCATGAACAAGTTGTTATAGCCGTATTCGCCCTCAAGTAAAGCAATGCAAGGAATAATACGTTTTTTATCTTTGATAATAGCTTCAGCCATTTGTACAAGTGATGCAGCAGGAGCATAGTACGCGCTGCCGTTTCCAAGCAGGTTGACGATTTCTCCACCGCCTGTACGCGTGCGTTGTACAATCGCGTCAATGCGTTCAGCTGAAATCAATTTTTCAATTGGAATACCGCCGACGTTGGAATAACGGACCAATGGTACCATATCGTCGCCATGTCCACCAAGCACGAAGCCGCGTACATCTTCAACCGAAACATTCAACTCTTGAGCAATAAAAGTGCAATAGCGGGCTGTATCCAAAACGCCGGATTGACCAATGACGCGGTTTTTCGGAAAACCAAGCGTTTGATAAGCTACATACGTCATCGCATCCACTGGATTACTTAAAATAATGACAATGGAATCCGGACAATATTTTTTAACGTTTTCGCAAACGGCTTTCATTATACCCGCGTTGGTGTTTACCAAATCATCACGGCTCATGCCAGGTTTACGAGCAATACCAGCTGTAATAATAACGATTTCCGAGCCTGCTGCATCTTCGTAATTGGAAGTGCCAACGATGTTGCTATCAAAGCCCTGAACGGGGCTTGCTTCCATCATATCAAGCGCCTTGCCCTTAGTCGGATTTTCTAATGGGGCGATATCTAGCAATACCACATCGCCTAATTCTTTTTGCGCAAGCATTAATGCTGTAGTCGCACCTGTAAAACCTGCACCGATCACTGTCAGCTTTTTACGTTGAATAGCCATGAACAATAAAACCTCCTCAAGTTTTCGTTACATATTTTTAATGATTTGGTTAGCGAATTCGGAACATTTGACTTCCGTTGCGCCTTCCATCAAGCGTGCAAAATCATAAGTAACTGTTTTGTTGTGAATCGATGTTTCCATACCTTTATAGATTAATTTTACAGCATCAAGCCAGCCCAAATGTTCCAGCATCATTACACCCGATAGAATAACCGATCCTGGATTAACAACATCCAAGCCAGCATACTTCGGTGCAGTACCATGCGTTGCTTCAAAAATGGCATGACCGGTTAAATAGTTGATATTGGCTCCCGGTGCAATACCGATTCCCCCAACTTGGGCAGCCAATGCATCGGAAAGATAATCTCCGTTCAAGTTTAAAGTAGCGATTACATCGAAATCTGTCGGACGCGTCAATACTTGTTGCAAAGCGATATCGGCAATAGCATCTTTAATGATGATTTTACCAGCAGCTTCAGCAGCTTTTTGCGCTTGGTTTGCAGCATCGGCTCCTTGCTCTGCTTTTATGCGATCGAATTGCTCCCATGTGAATACTTTGTCGCCGAATTCCTTTTCAGCCAGCTCATATCCCCAGTTTTTAAATGCACCTTCAGTAAATTTCATGATGTTCCCTTTGTGCACCAAAGTAACGCTCTTGCGGCCATGCTCAATCGCATATTCGATCGCAGCACGAATTAAGCGTTGTGAACCATCTTTCGAGACAGGCTTAATGCCGATTCCCGATGTTTCTGGAAAGCGGATATTTTTTACTTTCATTTCATTTTGCAAAAAATCAATGACTTTTTTAACTTCTGCTGTTCCCTCTTGATACTCGATTCCAGCATAAATATCTTCTGTGTTTTCACGGAAAATAACCATGTCCACTAATTCAGGGCGTTTCACTGGTGAAGGAACCCCTGTAAAATAACGAACGGGACGAAGACAAACATAAAGATCCAATTCTTGACGCAATGCAACATTAAGCGAACGAATTCCGCCGCCAATTGGTGTTGTCAAAGGCCCTTTAATCGCCACAATATATTCACGAATCGCTGTTAAGGTATCCGCAGGTAACCAACTGTTAAATTTGTTGAACGCTTTTTCTCCAGCGAATATCTCATACCAAGCAATTTTTTTCTCACCGTTATAGGCTTTCTCAACCGCTGCATCAAGTACCCGTTTGGAAGCGGCCCAAATATCAGCGCCTGTTCCATCACCTTCGATAAAAGGAATGATCGGATTATTGGGTACCTGCAGTATTCCATTTTCTATTGTGATTTTTTGTCCTTCAGTCGGTTGTTCGTAATTTTCAAAAACGGCCATTTTATAATTCCTCCTAAGTTTTGCATTCACATGTAACTATTGACGTTTTTTAATTGGAACATAAGATTGGTTAACAGGTCCGATATATTCGGCACGAGGACGAATTAAGCGGTTATTCTCATACTGTTCCAAAATGTGCGCTGTCCAACCTGATGCACGACTAATTGCAAAGATCGGTGTAAACAAATCGCGCGGGATTTGTAATGATGTATAACAAGAAGCGGAGTAAAAATCCACATTAGGCTTCAGACCTTTTTGTCCCGTTACAATTTCTTCAATTTTAATCGACATGTCATACCATTTCATATTGCCTGTAATTTCTCCGAGCGCACGTGACATTTTTTGCAAATGTTTAGCGCGGGGATCTCCGTTTTTGTAAACACGGTGACCGAAGCCCATCAGCTTTTCTTTATTTTCCAGCTTTTTATTTACATAAGCTTCTACGTTGTCCACGGAACCAATTTCTTCAAGCATCGCCATAACCGCTTCGTTCGCACCGCCATGCAACGGCCCTTTCAAGGCGCCAATTGCCGAGGTAACGCCAGAGTAAATATCAGATAAAGTCGCTACTGTAACGCGCGCAGCAAAAGTAGAAGCGTTCAATTCATGATCCGCATGCAGCACTAAAGCTTTATCCAAAGCTTCAATAGCAATACGCTTCGGGTGTTCTCCTGTCAGCATATATAAGAAATTTTCTGCAATTGAAGCATTCGCTTTTGGAGAAATTGGTTCTTTGCCTTCACGAATGCGGGCAAACGCAGCGATGATTGTCGGGATTTGCGCCTGCAGCTTGATAGCTTTAAGCACATTGGCTTCTTTACTCATATCATTTGCTACTCCGTCATACAAAGCTAAGCTGGACACTGCAGTACGCAATGCTGCCATGGAGTTGGTATCTTTTGGATACAGCTTTAATTGATCAATCACACCATTCGGAATTGCTGCATTTGCATTCAAGTCTTTGTGAAGCTGATCTAGCTCCGATTGATTAGGCAGTTTACCAAACCAAAGCAAATAAGCTACTTCCTCAAACGTTGCATGCTCCGCCAACTCATCAATATCAATTCCGCGATAAGTCAAAATACCGTCGATAATGGAACTGATCGAGGATGTAGTTGCGACAATACCTTCCAAACCTTTGGTTGCTGTCATCTTGATTCTCTCCTTTATATTTTAAATTTGAATTCAACTATACAATTGTGATTAATCATTCCCATTAATCCCAGCCAATAAGTAAAGTTTATCAATTTCCTACTTTTAATAATAATCTATTTTGACCTTAGTGTGAACAAAATCCGGCATAAAACTTCATTATCACGTTCATAAACATTTTTTGTAGTATATTTATAGAGTGTGTTTAATAAGTAGGGTTACGGCATATGAGGGATGTGCCTACGGCTGCTCTTGAAAACAAGTTTCCTTTATTAGAATAAGGTCGAAACTCATTTTCAAAGGCAGCGCGTAAACTCTC
>JAQBPR010000149.1 GCA_028287395.1 Bacilli bacterium | reverse complement strand
CATTATCGAGGGTCATGAGACCATATGTTGGAGTGCTTACTGTACGCTGAAATTGTTCTGGAGATAGCTTTTGTAGCAAAATAACAAATCGATTGATGCACTATCTGCTGCACATTCCATCCACCAGGTCGATAAGGGGTTAGAAGCGCCTTTCCATAGTACTAAACAGCCCGTTATCAAGAAAAGGGCTGTTAGCTGTGGCTTTTATAATAAAAAATTGTTGCATGTAATTCACCACTTGCAGATTTCGCATAGTTAGGAATCAGTCCAGCCTGAATATAACCTATAGAAGAATAAAGGTAATTAGAAGGATCTCCTTCTCTTGTATCGAGAACTAATAACGACCTATCCTCCTGCTTTGCTCTTTCTTCAGCCTTTTGCATTAGTGAACGGCCTATACCATTCCGTCGATAATTAGGGTGTGTCATTAATTTTGCGATTTCGGCTCTATGACCACCGTTCTGCTTAGTACTTAAATGCAATTGTACACTTCCAACTATCTGATTGTTTATTTTAGCGACAAATAGAATAACTTCAGGGTGTAAGACGTTTTTCCAATATATTGTAGCCTCTGAAAGTTTCAATGGTGGTAAAAAGCCAATCGATGCACCATCTTCTACTACCTGTATCAGAAGTTCCGAAAGCTCATCAATATGTTGTCCAATTGATTTTAATTGCTCGATTTTCACTTCAATAACCAACACAATCACCTCAAATTAGTATGCTACCTTTCTCAATTTAACACGAAGAACTGTTTTCTCACAACAACAATGTTAGATATTATTACAAGCATCTTATTTAGCATTACTGCCCGTTTATTTCAACAAGCGAAAAAGGCTGCTGCAAAGCAACCTCACTATTGATTCCCGCTTAATATTTGCACGTAGGTGGATTAAAGTCCCTCCATATTATGTTCCTAATGGGTTGCCGACACAATAATTTCTAATTGATTATGCGTACTTGAAAAGGAGATTGCTAATTTCATAGACAACGAAAAAAGCTGATCTTCAAGTAAAATTCTACTTGAAGATCAGCTTTTTTTGTTCTACTTTTTCGCTTTAGCTTTCAGATTATCCCAAGTTTTTTGGAAATCTGCAAACATTTGATCTTTGGTATCTTTGCCGGCAATATACTTCTGTATCGTTGCACCGAATTCGTTTGTAGCCCCTTCTGGATACTTAGACCAGTTCCAGCTTAATACTTTTCCATCTTTATTGTATTTGATAATTTCTGCTGCAATCAAGCCCAAATCTGCAGGGTCAGCCGATATCGTTGTAAAAGCAGGAATGAATTTGAAATCTTTGGTAATGTATTTTTTACCAATATCCGAAGAAACCATCCAATTCAAGAATTCTTTTGCTTCCGGTTTTACTTTGGAGTCTTTGTTGATTGCCCAGTTGTTTGGCACACCGACATATAGTTTGTCGACAGCTGCCGCATCATCGGATATCGGCATTGGAAGCACGCCTAGATTTAGCTTCGGATTGATTCCGTCGATTTGTACTTGCGTCCAATTTCCTTGCTGCATCATGGCCGTTTTACCGTTTGCAAAATCAGTTACTTGTGTATTGTAGTCCGTAGTCAACGGATTTTTTTGACCGTTTTTAGCTGTCAAATCCAACAATTTAACCCATTGCTCAAAGATCGGATTTCCGGCAAATTTAGCTGTACCATCATTAAGTCCTTTAATGAAAACATTGGGATCAGGCTGGTTAGCAAAAGCCACATTCAAATTATGAATCCCCAGTATCCACCATTCTCCATAGCCGTCTGAGAAAGGTGTAATCCCCGCTGCTTTAAGCTTATCTACAGCTGCGGATAATTCAGTGTACGTTTTTGGAGCTGTCGTAATCCCTGCTTTTGCAAACAAATCTTTGTTATAAACAAATCCATAGCCTTCTACATTCATCGGCATACCATAGAGCTTGCCGTCTTTGGTCATCGGTTCTTTAGCAACAGCGAGCGCATCTTTAACCCAAGGTTGGTCGGACAAGTCCTCCAATTTATCCAACCATGTTTCCATTTCTTGATAACCGCCGTTATTGAAGATATCTGGAGCATCTCCCGACGCGAATTTAGCTTTCAACGCAGCACCGTAATCAGCGCCGCCGCCCACGGTTTGAATATCTAATTTTACGCCGGGATGAGCTTTTTCATATTCATCCTTCATTTTGCTTAGCGCTTCTGAAATTTCAACTTTAAATTGGAAAATCTTGATCGTTACGTCTTTCACTGGAGCTTTTGAAGCCTCAGGTGTTGCCGTCGTTGCAGCAGCTCCCGTTGATGCGGCAGGTGTTGTTGTAGCTGCGCTGTCTAGCGTTTTCGCACAGCCGGATAGAACCAAAGCAAATGCAAATGCCATAACGAACGCCATCATGGTTATCTTTTTCATTTTAATAAACCCTCCCAATGGATATTGTTTTCTACAACTCTATTATAGAAAGAACAGCGAATTACTAAACACTGAGGATATTGAACAATAAGGGGTAACAAATTGATAACGATTGCACAACTTGTTTATCCTTTGACAGAACCTATCGTTATCCCTTCAATAATATAACGCTGCATCACTAGAAAAAATACGATGATAGGTAGAATACCTAGTACCAGCGCGGGAAGAGCAAGATCCCATTGTTTGGTATACTGCCCAAAAAACGCATAAATCGCAATCGGAATCGTTCGTAAAGTTTGATCCTGCAGAATAAGGGAAGGAA
The DNA here is from genome assembly GCA_028287395.1 of Bacilli bacterium. GTDB lineage: Bacteria > Bacillota > Bacilli > Paenibacillales > NBRC-103111 > Paenibacillus_AC. The sequence goes on along the minus strand of JAQBPR010000149.1, from coordinate 22,369 downwards.
GCAAGTAATCATTCCAGATCCATAAACTGTTTAATAAAATAACGGTAATTAACATCGGCTTTAATAAAGGAAACACAATTTGCCAAAATACCGCATAGGGACTGCAACCATCGACGGTCGCCGATTCCTCAATTTCTATAGGGATCGATTTAATAAACCCGTGAAACAAGAAAACAGTTAAAGGAACGCCAAACCCTAAATAACAAATAACCAATCCGATCATACTATTCGATAAATCCAAAAATTTAGTTACCCGCAATAAAGGAATCATGATCGATTGAAACGGAATAATCAGCGCGGCAACCAGCATGGTAAAAATGACTGCATTTGTCCGCGATTTGCGACGAACAAGCCGGTAGGCGGCCATAGAGCTGACTAGCGCGATCAATAAATTACTAATGACCGTAATCTGCAGCGAATTCCAAAATGCATGGGGAAATTTTGTGATCTTCCATGCCTTGGAGTAGTTTAACCAATGAAAAGTAGTAGGCCAGCTAGCAGAATTCGACAGCAGCTCACCAAAGGTTTTTAGTGAATTAGCGAGTAAAAAATAAAACGGAACTATAAAAAGCAGGGCAACAAGGATTAAAATCAATTCCATTGCAAAAGTACGCAAATTATACCGCACCATTATACTTCCACCTCCTTGCTCTTCGTGATTCTAACTTGAATGATTGTGATAACTGCTACGATTACAAAGAAGAACAGAGCTTTTGCAGTCCCTAATCCATAGCGATTATTCTGAAAAGCTTCATTGTAAATGTTCAACGCAACGGATTCTGTAGAGCGAAAGGGTCCACCCTTGGTCAGCGATAAATTCAAATCAAACATTTTGAATGTCCATGAAATCGCAAGAAACAAGCAAACCGTGATGGCCGGCATAATAAGCGGGATAATTATGCTTTTCAGAATCCGTCCTGAAGAGGCTCCATCCATATGGGCTGCTTCCATGAGGTCCTTAGGCACATTGGTTAATGCGGCGATATAAATGACCATTAAATAACCTGCCGCTTGCCATGTGAAGACGATCACAATTCCCCAAAATGAAGTATTTTCCGTCCCAAGCCAAGGGAGATTGAAAAAGCTGGAACCCGTTGCTTCGCCTATCGCGGCAAACCCTTTGACAAAAATAAACTGCCATATAAAGCCAAGCAATAAGCCGCCAATCACATTGGGCATAAAAAAAATCGTCCTCAGAAAGTTGCGTGTTTTTAGCGGTCTTGTGACCAAGAAGGCCAAACCAAATCCAACCACATTCGCACAAAGCACGCCGACCAACGTAAATCTGGTTGTAAACAGAAAGGATTGCCAAAACGCTTTATCCTCGGTAAAAATCTGTTTGAAATTATCCAAACCAACCCAGGCAACTTTGCCTGAGACACCGTTCCAATCGGTAAACGAATAATACATTCCGAGCACAAAGGGAATGACTACTATCAATATAAAAAAGATCATTGCCGGTCCTATAAAATAGAGCTGCTGGATCCATTCCGAGATTCTTTTCTTATTCATGTTCAACTCTCCTAATCATAGTTATGGTAGAATCTAATTATAAAATGAATCACAAAGCACCTCCACAGAGGCAGATGATACGTATGGTGGAATATATTGACCAATCCCAGGAGGACTTTACATGTTAAAAACCAGCATTCGCAAAAAGCTGATCATTTTCTTATTTATCGCTACTGTCGCTCCCATGCTCCTTTCGATGCTGATTACTTATACCTTTACCGAAAATTCTGTAACGGATCAAAGTATTCGTCAAAATACCAATCTTTTATTTCAAGGCAGTAATAATTTAATCAACTATATGAACACCATCAACCAAAGCTCATTGTCCGTTTATACGGATGGTGACTTTTTGCGAATTCTCGAAGCAGGCTCGGATGATTTCGATAATCGCTCCCGGGTGTTCAACACCTTGCAAGGCATTACCCGTTCTCTGAAAGAAATATACCAAGTATACCTTTATACAATAGAGAATAAAGGCTCTACTTTGGTCATTCATGATCATTCCCCGCAACGAACGTATGGGGACACCAAAAGCTTCAATACAACGCCTACGTTTATCGAACCATCCCATATTTCCACTAATTATGGCGTTTCTACGTCATTCTACTCTGCACCTGAACAAGTTATTTCTTTTCATCGCACCATATTTCGTGAACCTTCTACAACTCCTCTTGGTTACATTTCAATTGATGTAAAGCTCGATGCGATCCGTGAATTATGTGATCAATTATACCAGCATGACAAGGAAGATTTATATTTATTGGACGAGAATGGGATTATCATTTATGCGAATAATGCGGATTTGATCGGATCTAATTTACAACAAGCTTGGATAAGCCAGGTAATGGGCAGCACTCAAACAGCCGGCTATTTCAAGGGAACCGGTAAAATGGATATGTTTCAAAAATTGAAAACGTCAGATATGAATTGGACGCTGGTGAAAAGAATCCCCTATCAAGCGTTGTACCACGATGCAAGGCAGCTTACGCAAATTAATATATACATTGCCGCGTTTACCCTTATTATCATTATTATTGCCACTCTTTTTGTCTCTTTTCGCATCACGAAACCAATTAAGCAATTGCTTCGTTATATCAATCAAATTCAGGCAGGCAAATTAAACGTCCAAATCCAGGTGACCAGCAGCGATGAAATCGGCGTCCTCGCCAAAAGATTCGGTGAAATGATGGATCATATCAATAATTTGGTTCTTCGCGAATACAAGCTGAATTTAGCCAATAAAACAAATCAGCTTAACGCATTGCAAGCGCAAATCAATCCTCATTTTATGAACAACGCGCTGCAGTCCATTGGTACCTTGGCATTACAGCAGGACGCTCCTCAAGTGTATGGATTGATCACATCTTTAGCCAATATGATGCGGTATAGCATGAATGTACGCGAAAATATCGTTCCGCTTTCCAAAGAAATCGATCAGGCAAAAGCTTATTTAACTCTGCAAAAACAACGTTTTCTCGAACAATTTAATGTCGTGATGGACATAGACGAAGCCTCATTACCTATTCTCGTTCCTAAAATGATTTTACAGCCGCTTATCGAAAATTATTTTAAGCATGGCTTTGAACCCAGCTTGGGGATTGGAGAGCTGCTCATCTCATGCAAATTGACAGCGCCATCATTATTAAAGATTATAGTAATGGACAACGGCCGAGGAATGACAGAGCAGCAGCTAGAAGAGCTTCGCTATCAATTAAAGCTTGAACCTGATGAAAACTTGGAGTCAGACAGCATCGGATTAATCAATGTACAAAACCGTTTAAAGCTGCATTTTGAACAAGCTGTGTCCATAGAAGTGGAATCTAGCATTCCGAATGGGATTATCTTAACGATCACGATTCAATTCAGCGAGGTGGATTAAAGAATGAAAGCGATCATAATCGATGATGAGAAGCATGTACGCGATGTCATTCGCATGCTTGTGAAATGGGAGCAATTTAATATTGATGAAATATGGGAGGCTATCGATGGTCAAAGTGCCCTCAAACTGATTAAAGAACATCAACCGCAAATCATTTTTACGGATATGATCATGCCAACGATGAACGGTGTGGAGCTTCTGGAATGGATTAAAGCGAATTCCCCTCACAGTAAAACCATTGTAATCAGCGGGCACGACGACTTTTCCCTTGTTCGTCACACGATGAAATTTGGTGGGATCGACTATATTCTCAAACCAATCGATGCCACACAATTAAACGAAACTTTGGAAAAAGCTTTTCTTGAATGGAACAAAGAAGAAAAAGAGCGCGAAACGAATACGAACATGAATATGGAAATGAATCAAATCATGCCTGTCTATGGAGATAAATTGCTTTCTGAGCTGGTGACGGACAGCAGGCAGTATGAACGAATTTTATACCGGCTTAAAAGCTACACAGGATTAAGCAAATCCATTCAATTTGGCAGAGTCGTCGTTTTGAGTATCGACACTATGGAGAGCAGCCTTAAAAATAAATTCGCAGCGAATCAAGATTTATTGTTTTTTGCACTAACGAATATTTGCAACGAATTTCTGAGAGATCAAGAACGCGGCATAGCCTTTCGCTACTGGAATAGCGTGCACGAGATCGTTATTCTTATCTGGAAAAATACCGATCATGCCGAAGATCTACTGCAAAAAATAAATAATGGGATGCTTGCCACTCTTCATTGTCGTCTTGATTTCGGTTTAGGGGAAACACATCCTTTTCCAACAGGCCTGCAAAATTCTTATAAAGAGGCGCGGATGGCTTTACGCAGCCGCAATTTATTGCAGCGACACTCGTGGATTCATACTCGTCCGTCTCCATCCGGCCCTCTCACTTCATTTCCAAAAGCTTTAGATATGGAGGAGAAATTGACGATTGCGATGCGCAGCGGGAATTCAGATCAAATTCATCAAATCGTAGAATCTTGGTTTGAAACCGTAAGAAAATTAAATTCGATCACTTTTGAGCAGCTTTTTTATTGGTGGCAGGAATTCCAGCTTATTGCAAGACGTTGGGCCGAGCTGTATATTTCCGGCGAAGACAATCCTGCCCCGCTGCAAACGGATGACGATGACTTTATGCAAATCGTCTCTTTGGATGAACGAGGCATTCTATCTCTCCCGCAATTACAGCAAGAATTCACAAGGAATCTCATTCATTTGTCGAAACGCGTACTGCTTCAGCAGCACCAAGAATTTAACGTTATTTACGATATTGCCAAATTCATTGAAAAAAATTACAAAGAGGACATTTCCTTGCAAGACATTGCTAATCATTTTTATTTAAGCAGAGAGTACATTTCACGAAAATTCAAACTGGAATTCGGGATCAATTTGTCCGATTATCTTAGCAATATACGGATGGAAAAAGCGAAAATATTACTCTTAAATCCTCATCTTCGCATCACTCAAATTGCAGAAACCGTTGGATATAACGATGAAAAATATTTTAGCAAAGTGTTTAAAAAGACGACTGGCCTCTCACCTAACGAATATCGCAAACAATATACGACTTAATTCTCGCAGAAGTCCCATGGACGATCAGGCTGTTGAGAAACCATGGACATTACAGATTTGTATATCGGCTTCGGCCGCTTCTTGAAATGGCATCCTTCGATTAGACGAATGGATACGATGCCATTTCAAAGGCGGCTCGTAAACTCTTCGCTCGACATACAATCTTTCATTTCTGGTTTCTCAACAGCCTTTTGTCTAAATCCTTCTTCAATTCACCGCGTTAATTTGGTATAATTTAGTTAATAAACCAAAGTCGATCAAGCTACACGCCTTTTACACGCTGTTTTCCATCTGACTTGAATAGGTACAAAGCATGTTTGAGTCGATTAAATTACAGCCGATAGCCTCATCAAACAGGTTTACATAAGTTACCTCATCAAGCAACAGTTCGCAGTGTAAATAAGAAAAACGCGGCTAGACATAAGCAGGCTGTTTGCCCCTTATAGTGTTCGCCGCGTTTATGTTAAAAGTAAACTGCTTTGCCTGTCTTAGCCGATTCATAAATGGCTTCTAGTATTTCAGAAACAACACAAGCCTGTTCAGGTGTAACTTCTGGCTCGGTGTCGTTCTCAATAGCTTGAATCCATAGTCTCATTTCCAAATCCGGGGCACTATCGGTTTCCCCTTCGTAGAAGGCAACACCACCTGCTTCTAAATCAACCTCGGTTGTGAACAAACGACTATTTTTCTCCCCATTGATGCGCAAGCCATTTTTCATATCGGCTCCGCCTTCCGTACCGGAAAGTGTACATTTGGCTTCATCTACTTCAAGCGTATTAAGCGCCCAACTGGATTCTAAAATGATCGTTGCGCCATTTTCCATCGTAATCATCCCAAACGCAGAATCTTCAACGGTAAATTTATCAGGATCCCAAGGACCCCATGCATTTGCCGCATTTTCACGCTTAGACAGCTTGTGGTATGAAGTGCCCAGCACTACCTTCGGCTTATAGTTATTCATCATCCAAAGCGTAAGATCAAGTGCATGCGTTCCAATATCTATTAAAGGTCCGCCGCCTTGCTTTTCTTCGTCCAAAAATACACCCCATGTCGGAACAGCGCGACGACGAATCGCATGTGCCTTGGCAAAGTAAATTTCACCCAGTTCGCCATCCGCACAAAGCTTATGCAGGTATTGACTGTCCGTACGGAAACGATTATTATAGCCGATTGTCAGCTTTTTCCCAGTCCGTTTTGCTGCTTCTACCATACGACGTGCATCTGCGGCTGTTTTGGCCATCGGTTTTTCACACATGACATGCTTGCCGGCCTCAAGCGCGGCAATTGTGATTTCCGCATGGGAATCATTCGGTGTGCATACATGGATAATTTCGATGGATGCGTCTTGCAGCAGTTCTTTATAATCCGCGTACACTTTGGCGCCTTCAACACCGTACTTTGCCGCGGCTTCCTGCGCCTTTTCGATCAAGATATCTGCAAAAGCAACGATTTCTACATTTTTAAGCTTACTCAGGCTGGGCAGATGTTTACCGTTGGCGATACCGCCGCAACCGATAATGGCGATTGTATGTTTTTTTGACATCTATATGATCCTCCTTAAGTTTTATTTCTAATGATTTTTCGCTTTGATTTCTTCAAGCGGTTGGTGGTTTCCGTATTTTGGATACTCACGGGTAGTAGGTGCAGCCCAATGAACCGCATTGCGAATCACGCGGCGGATTTGCTCATTATAATACGTTGGGTACGTTTCATGACCCGGACGGAAATAGAAGATTTTACCTTGACCACGATGGAAGGTGCAGCCGCTGCGGAATACTTCGCCGCCTTCGAACCAACTAACTAAAATCAGCTCATCCGGCTGTGGGATATCAAAATGCTCCCCGTACATTTCTTCTTGCGCAAGCTCAATATATTCGCCAATGCCTTCAACTATCGGATGCCCTGGCGATACAACCCAAAGACGTTCCTTCTCATCGGCTTCACGCCATTTGAGATCACAACCTGTACCCATCAGCTTTTTAAACACCTTTGAAAAATGCGCGGAATGCAATACAATCAGTCCCATGCCATGCAGTACTCTTTGTTGAACACGTTCAACGATTTCATCTGATACTTCATCATGCGCTTTATGGCCCCACCATATGAGTACATCGGTTTGGTTCAACCTTTCCTCCGAAAGACCATGCTCCGGGTCATCCAGCGTAGCATAGGCAACTTCCAGCTCAGCCTCAAGCCCCTGACCAATGACTGTATGAATGCCATTCGGGTATACAGAACGTACCTTCTCGTTTTCTTTTTCATGACGATATTCATTCCAAACGGTCACTCGTATGCCTTGACTCACCTTGTTCTCCTCCTGGTATGTAATAATTTCGTGTTCTTGTTTAAAGTATACTCAAATTTATTTCCAAAGGATATTCCGGATTCTGTCCCCTTTTTATTCAAAAGTGTCATTGTCATGTTATAATCATTATTAAATCATTTCCCATTGCGAGGTGTTGAATCTTTTTATGAAAGCTGTCATCGAACCCCTTTTAGAAGCTGTAAATGAAGAAGTTATTTATCAGAATCCTTTGCTATTCCTCAAAATTTGGGAAATTAACAGTCAATCGGAATGCTATAACGTTCAGGATCCGTGGCCTTGGCATTACCATAAACAAGTAGAGTTTCTTGTGATATTGGAAGGCAAATTAGGCATTCAAACCAAACATGATTATGTTGTGTTGGCTTCCGGAGATGTCATGATGTTAGGGGCATCGCAATTACATCGTACCAATAAACCCTTTGAAGGCACTTTGCAATATATCGTTTTTCAAATCGACCTGACCAAGCATTTCGATCAAAGTACGATTCGTTATCTGCATTGTTTTTCTGAGTTGACCCAGCCTTTAGAAGATCTCAACTATATTTTCCGTCAGAATGAGCTCGCAAAACAAGAAACACATGCCATTATTATGAATGTTTTGGTAGAATCTCAATCAAAAAAGATTGGCTATGAAATTGCGATTATTTCATCGATCAAACGGCTGATCTTGTTACTTATTCGCAGTGATACACGTAATTTATTAAATATCATGGAAGAAACCGAGCTGATTCGTCTCAGTCCGGCGCTTAATTATGTGGAGCTTCGTTTGGGAGACAAAATTACTGTGAATGATGCTAGTGCTTTGCTCAATTTGAGCTATCATTATTTTATGAAGTTTTTCAAGAAAAACATGGGTATGTCTTTCATAGAGTATATCAATTACAAACGGATCAAAAAGGCTGAAATCCTTCTGCTTACTTGCGACCTTAGCATCATGGAAGTGGGGTATGAAGTGGGTATTGCGAATATGGCGCAATTTTATAAATTATTTAAACGGTATAATCAATGCTCGCCCAAGGAATTCAAGCATCGTATGCGCAATGAATCGATGATTGTGGGATAGCAATACAACTCACTCCCGTCAAGGTTTATCAAATACATCTTAGCTTCAAGCATAAACATGTACGTATAACTTTTCCAACCACTTTTTAAATTCCTTTTGTTGAATCACGAATGATCAATTTGGGCTGATGAATCTGGGCAACCTTCGATTTTTCTTCTCCTTTATGCTCAATCATCGCGATAATTAACTCTGCGGCTTCAGTGCCTATCTCTGTTTTCGGATGCGAAAGTGTCGTCAATTGAATTTCTGTTGCCGTAGCTAACGATGAATCATCAAAGCCAACAATCGAAATATCTTGAGGTACACTTAGCCCGACTTGGCGAATCGCGCCCAACAATTGCACGGCCAATTCATCGTTATAGCATACAAATGCCGTAACTCTTTGATCCGTATGTCCAAGTAATCCCAATGCAGCTTCATAGGGTTTAAGTACTTTTTCCTCGGTGGTATAATGAATCGCTAATTCAGGCGAAAGCGGCACTTGATATTGGTGATGCGCACGAATAAATCCTTTCAAACGATGGACTCCCTGGAGATCATCTGTTTTAAAGAATCCGGCAATACGGCGATGACCCAGCTGAATCAGATGTTCGGCTGCTTGAAAGCCCCCTGATTCATCATCCACTTTAATGTACGGACAATCCATCTCTGTATACCGTTCATTGATCATGATATAAGGGATCTTTTGATAGTCCATCGACAAAAAGTAACTTAAGTTTGGATTTCCTTCCGCACTCTTCGTTGGCTCAATAATCATCCCGCTCAGAGACTGGTTCAACATCATCTTTAAACAGTCTTTTTCCTTCTCTTTATCATTATCCGTACTCGACAAAAAGAGCCGATATCCTTTCTGACGCAAGACGGCCTCTGCTCCTCGGACAATATGCGGAAAAATATAATCCGATATGTAGGTGGTCAGAAAACCTATGGTTTGAATCGACTTTTCCTGCTGAATTTGCGGTTTAGCAACAAACGTACCCTTGCCTTGAATTCGGTAGAGCCAACCTTCCTGTTCCAGCTCTCCGAAGGTTTGTCTTACTGTTTGCCGACTCATTTGAAATTTTTCAGCAATTTCGTTTTCAGACGGCATTTGCTCTGTAGGCATAAATTGACCTGAATGGAACCAGGAAAGGATTTCTTGCTTAAGTTGCAAATATTTGGGCAGCTGTTTATCTTTCATAGTGCTGTATTCCATGCTTTCAGCATAGTATAGCGATCACGAACTTTATGGGCTTCCTTTAAACTGCGTGACAGAAGCTCCTGATCAATGCCTAATTCCTCAGCATTGTCTGGTCCGCCTACCATGCAAAACAAATCGTGGAGCTGCTGTGAATCCGGCACTGTATTCAGAAGCGCTTTAATTTCCAATCCATTCGCTTGAATAGCCGCTAATTTTTTATCCTTGTTGGGGTTTGCGGCAATGGCTTTAAGCAGCTGCTCTTCTTCAACAATCGTATGGTATAGCTTCGAGATTTCCGCACAAGCTATCCCGACCTTCATTCCATGAAGCAATTGGTTTTTACCCAATCGTATATACTCCATCTCCCAATAATGAGACAGATGATGCTCCGCACCTGAAGCAGGATGAGACTGTCCGAAGAGAAGCATAGCTAATCCTGAATCAATCAGCGCATTCATTAAAATCCGAATTCCATTCTCATTGCGTTGGCTTATCTCCTGCACATTTTCAACACAAGCGATCAGCGCTTGTTTCGTGATGTTCGCCGTTGCAGAACAATAAGGTTCGTTCGCTGTCAGATGCGAAAAACGCCAATCGAATAGCGAGGTATACTTGCCAAGCATGTCGCCAAATCCTGCAATTACTAAGCTTTGCGGCGCTTTAATTAGGACGTTTAAGTCTGCAAAAATAGCAGTCGGCGCTGAAGCCGAAATCGTCTTTTTCTCTCCTCTGATAATAATCGGTGCACCTTTGGAGGTAAATCCATCCACAGAAGGCGCCGTTGGAATAGACACGAAAGGCTTATTCATTTTATAACCAACAAATCGGACAATATCATGAATTGTGCCCGAGCCTACAGCTAGAATGCAGTCGCTGTTTTCAGCTGAAACATCCAGCATAGCTTGTATGATGGATACTTCATCCGCAACTACATCCCCTTGTTTATTCGGTTTGACGATACATAGCGTGCATTGGATTTCCACAGACATGAGCTGCTCAATCAAATCTTTACCAGCCGCTTGAAATGTATGGGCATCTGCCACTAAAGTAATCTGTTTATAATGATGTTTAAGTAAATAAGGCGCAACTTTTAACATTGCCCCCGATTCAACAACAATGGGTTCTATTTCAATTTTATTATGTTTGCCGCAGGAGCAATTGGCGATAGATTGTTTGATCATTTCTGTTATACCAGTCATATTCATCCCTCATTTTCTGTTCAATAATAATTAATTTAAATTATAGCACCAGTTTAACCTGTATGTACATGTTGAACATACTAACTTCAGTCTGATCTGTTATAAGAGCAGGAAATTTAAAATTAAAAGAGAAATTAATATACATATAGAGTGTGTTTGCTCTCCACCACTTATAAATAAAAGGTAAATGCTTATTGGCATTTACCTTTTCTGATGTTAAAGAAAATCGCATTTTAGTCGAGCCGTAGACTTCTAACGATGCTTTTCAAACGTCCGTCCTTCAACTGTGAATTTCCACGGGAATGCCGCACATCGGCCTCGAAATCAAGTGCCTCTTTCATATCTCGATTTACCGCAAATATCGTCAGCTGCCCTAATTCCTCATTGTGAACAACAGCCGATTCCACCATCGGAACATCCGTGAAATCTTTGCACGTAAACTTTACAAGCATACCCATTACTCCACTTCGCCATTTTTTGAACACACTCTTATATTAAAGATTAGCTCTGGCTAAGCCTGCTTAATTTGAACTTGCAGCCAGTCCGTTCGATAAAATCGAATGAGCATAGCTGAACCATAAAACGTCAAAAATACGTACAAAGCAATCCAAGAGCCAATACTGTGCAAATCCAGCATAAATGTCAGCACGTAAGCGAGTGGGATAAACAGGAACCAATTAAGTAAAAATGAGGTTTTAACCATAAAGGACGTATCCCCGATACCACGAAGACCTCCGGCATAAAAATTATATAATCCGTCAAACAGCTGTAAAAAAGCAGCAATGCGGATGAGTTGTGCTGATAACTCCTGGACCTGCGGATCCATAGTATAGATCCTTGCAATCGCTCCTGCACAGAAGAACTCAATGGTTCCGAGTCCAAGCAAAAACAAACTCCCCCAAACCGCCGTTTCCGTTCCGTATCGACGGGCTTGCAGAGGATTACCGCGGCCAATAGCTTGACCCACGAGTATCGTTGCAGTCGAACTAAATGCAAAGGCCGGCATAAAGCCGAACGACATCACATTAAGTGCAACTTCATTAGAGGCAAGCGAGGTCGTCCCAAGCCTTGTAACAAACATCGTAAATACGAACATTGCCGCGCTCATTGCGAATTCCTGAATCCCAAGCTTACCACTTTCCTTAGCAATAAGCTTGGACTCCGCTTTACTCATCACCACACGAGAACGTGTGCCGAAACGCGAATGCAAGCGAACTAAATATACGTATAAGCTACCTAAGAATACGAATGCTTCTCCGATAAAGATACCCCAAGCTGCGCCAGACAGTCCAAGCTTAGGAAAGCTCAGGTGACCATAAGTCAGCGTATACGTAAAAAATATCATCGCCGCATTACCTGCGAGAGCGAGGACAAGCGGTGTACGCGTATCTCCAATCCCACGGAAAAATCCCTGCAGTACGCTGATTGCTACAGAAAATGCCAGTGCAAAAAAGCGGATGCGGAGATATATTTCACCTGTCTTTACAAGCTCAGGTGAACAACCCATTAGCCGCAATATGGTGCCCGGAGCTAGTATTCCGACTATAATCAGCAGTCCAGTGACTACAAGGCAAAAGTAAAGTGCAATATAGGTGCGTTCGACCGCTTTATTCAAATCACCCGACCCATAATTTTGCGCAACTAAATAATTAATGGTTAGTCCTATTCCCGAGAATATCGCCCAACCATTATAAATAATAATATTGGAAACACCGACAGCTGCAATTACCAAAGCCCCAAGCTTTCCAACCATAATTAAATTAATCGTTCCCGTTAAGGTCACAGTTGCGAATGATAATATCGAAGGTAATGTTAGCTTTAGGATTTGTTTACTATGGGTCATCATTGTAATATACATCCTTATGATTTGCTCTCATCATCATACCATCATTCAAACATAATCCAAACTTATATAAATCCGAATCGAATAGTCTTTGTGCTCGTTGTTCCCAAACTTATGACTTCAGCTGCACATACAATCTTGAAATTCCTTGGTGAGGAATCAATCTTACTCCCTCTTGCTCTGATTTCCAGCTCGCTCCTTCAACCGATTCGATTTCGATTATGCCTCTTAAGATCATTTGCCAAGGTTTATCTGGCCCTGCTACATCAATTTGAATGGATTGGCCCGTGCGCTCAGCACTGACCTCCATCTCTAGCTCTCCTTGAATGTTGTACACACTTGCAAAAGCTTTGGATTGATCCTCTAATTCAAATACATGCAAAACTACACCCTCAGCATAATCATAATCCGGCCGTTGATCCTCTTTACCTACAGCGATAATACTGTTTGCTTTTACTAGTAAGGGAATACTGAAATAGTCATGCTGCTCATTCCTCCAGCAACCGCCTTCAATTGTTTCACCTGTCAAGAAATGAGTCCAGCGACCTTTAGGCAAATAGTAGGCTGCCGTTCCTGCATCATTGAATATCGGAGCTACAAGAAGCGATTCCCCTAACATATATTGTCGATCCAAATGGTCACATGTCGGATCTTTGGTAAATTCAAGCACCATGGCTCTCATCATCGGCAAGCCCTTTTGCGAAGCTTCATACGCCGCGCTGTATAAATAAGGCATCAACCGACTTTTTAATTTCGTAAAGAATCGTAGAACATCGACCGCTTCTTCATCAAACAACCAAGGCACGCGATAAGAATCGCTTCCATGAAGCCGGCTATGAGAGGATAATAACCCGAAAGCCGTCCATCTTTTATACAAATCGGGTGTGGCCGTTCGTTCGAAACCACTGATATCATGACTCCAAAATCCAAAGCCGCACAAACCAAGTGATAATCCACCACGTAATGTTTCAGCCATAGAATTGTAATTGGCTGTGTTATCCCCACCCCAGTGAACGGGAAACTTTTGTGATCCAGCAGTTGCTGAACGCGCGAAAACCATTGCTTCATTCTTACCCTTTGTTTCCTCCAAAACCTCAAAAACCGCTTTATTGTATAAATAAGCATAATAATTATGCATTTTTATCGGATCTGAACCGTCATAATAGACCACATCCGTAGGGATACGTTCGCCAAAATCCGTTTTAAAGCTGTCGACTCCCATATCAATCAGTCTTTTTAGCTTATCCTTAAACCAACGCACAGCATCGGGGTTCGTAAAGTCTACAAGTCCCATTCCTGCTTGCCAGCGATCCCACTGCCAAACGTCTCCGTCTTTCGTTTTAACTAAGTAGCCATTTTCCTTGCCTTCCGCAAAAAGGTAGGACTTTTGTGCAATATAGGAATTGATCCAAACACATATTTTTAACCCCTTGCTTTTCAAACGCAGGAGCATCCCTTCCGGATCAGGAAATACATCTTTATCCCACTGGAAATCGCACCATTGATATTCCTTCATCCAAAAACAATCAAAGTGAAATACATGCAGCGGTATTTCTCGTTCGATCATTCCATCGATAAAGCTATTTACCGTCGTTTCATCATAACTGGTCGTGAAGGAGGTTGTAAGCCAAAGACCAAAGGACCAAGCCGGCGGCAAGGCTGGTTTCCCCGTTAAAGTGGTGTAATTCTGCAAAACATCCTTCAGCGTTGCTCCGCCAATGATATAGTAAGTCAATGATTCGCCGGGAACGCTAAATTGAACCTTTGCTACCTGCTCTGAACCAACCTCGTAGGAAACCCGCTCCGGATGATCGACGAACACCCCATAGCCCTGATTGGATAAATAGAACGGAACGTTTTTATAAGACTGCTCGCTGCAGGTTCCCCCATCCTCATTCCATAGATCCACGACTTGGCCATTCTTAACAAAAGGCGTAAAGCGTTCCCCTAAACCATAGACGTACTCACCTACTCCCAAATCCAGCTGTTCACGCATAAATGCTGTTTTTTCCTGGGTTTTTATATAGGCCGGGCTTTTATATCCACTACCTGTAATACGTTTGCCCGAATAGATATAGTCAATGTTCCAATCCTCTTGTTTATTCACCTTAACACTCAAATTCCCACTGGTCAGACTGACTGACTGCTCATTGTTTATAATCTTTAAATTCACATCGCTGTAATTTAACGGATAATCTGGACCTTTGTTTATTTTGCCAATATGATGAGTCATTTCGACACAGATAACATCCGGCATAGGTGAACTATATTTAACCGTAAGGAGCGTTCCATTTAATGTATCGCCTTTACGTTGAATCTTTTTGCAAGCGGCATAGACCGTAATAGAATCCGCTTTGGTTTGGATATCGCGGATTTCGACGGGATTGTTCACGATCATCCCTTCCTTAACATGCCAATAACCATCCGTAAATTTCATCTGAATTCCTCCTATTATATTGCTCTCTCTATTGTTATAACAGCTCTGGAACGACATGTTTTATTGTACTGCCAGTTAAAGCTTCTACTAAGTTCTTGGCGGCTGCCATGGCCATATCAAACCGAGTTTGTTCGGTCGCAGATCCAAGGTGCGGCAGGGTTACCACATTGTCGAACTGAAGCAATGAGTGATTCGCAGCAATCGGTTCATGCTCAAAAACATCTAAGCCTGCACCATATATTTTTCCAGCTTGCAGTGCCTCGACTAACGCTTTTTCATTGACGTTTTCTCCACGGGAGACATTAATGAAGATGGCCTTCTTCTTCATTAGTGCAAATTGCGCATAATCCATAAGGTGTCTGGTTTCAGTCGTTAGCGGAGTCAGTAATAGTACGAAATCTGATCGTTGAAGCAAGCTTTCTAGCGAACAGTAAGTCAGATCTAATTTTTGTTCGCTTTCAAGCTTCCTGCGGCGATTATAATATACGACATCCATAAGAAACCCCAATTTAGCCCGTCGCGCTACAGCTTCGCCTATTCTCCCCATTCCGATGATACCTAAGGTCGCATGGTGGACATCTACTCCGAATAACTCCGCGTCCTGCCCACTTTCCCACTTGCCTTCCTTAACAAATTGGTTCAATTCAGCAACCCTTCTAGCCGTAGAAAGGATTAAGGCAAAGGCAAGATCTGCTACTGTTTCATCCAATACATAGGGCGTATTCGTGCCGATTATTTTTCTTGCTTTCATCGCACTTAAGTCAAAATTGTTATAACCTACAGATAGGTTACTGACTGCTCTTAATTTCGGGGCTGCGTTAAGCAATGCTTGATCTATAGGACTTCCGGTTACCAATAATCCTTCAACATTCGAAACAGCCTTAAGCAATTGCTCGCTTGTTATCGTTTCCTCACCTTCCCATTTAGTGCATTCACAGTGCTCCTTTAAATAAGCTTCAACTTTTTGCGGAAGCTTTCTTGCGATAAATATGTTTGGTTTCAAGCAAAGCTCCCCTTTATTCTTTCATTGACCCAGCAGCAATACCGCCAACAACATATTTCTGCATCGTAACGAAAATAATCACAATAGGCAGAGCCGCTAATGTAGATACAGCCATCAAGCTGTTCCATTCTGTCCCATATTGACCGATAAATTGATATAACCCTAAAGTGAGCGGCCTCACGGAATTTCCTGAAGTTAACGTCAATGCAAAAATAAAATCTCCCCAACCAAACAAGAAACAAAAAACACCTACAGTGAGTAAACCAGGTCTGACCAGTGGCAAAATAATTTTGGCAAAAGCAGTGAATTTATTGCATCCGTCGATCTTTGCCGCATCCTCCAGTTCATTCGGTAAGCTCATAAAAAATGGACGCAGCACAAGAATAGCAAAAGGCAGCGCATGGATCATATCCGCAAAGATCAAGCCATAAAAGTTGTTCACCAGATTTACTTTCGAAAACATAATAAACAGCGGCATCGCCATCATAATGCTAGGCAGCATTTGAATAACAAGCAAAAAAATCAACACCATGGCTTTACCTTTAATTTTTAAACGTGCGACCGCATATGCGGCAGGCACCGCTAACAAAAGAGACATCACCATCGTCCCCAGCGCAATAATAAAGCTGTTGCCAATAAATCCGATCATATCCTTATTTCTAATAAAATTATTCATGTAGGATTCCAACGTTGCTTTAATCGGGAAAAAATAGGGAGGATTATGATACATATCCGTATTGGGTGTGATCGACGTCTTCACCATCCAATAAACCGGAAAAAGAAACACCAACAGAAATAGAATCCCAAGAAAAGTTGCACTGTAAGCTTTAAGTTTAGAATGACCCATTATTAAAGCTCCTCCTTGTTCATCATCTTTAAGTATACGACAGCTACAATGGTCAAAATTGCGAGCATAATCACAGAAACTGCGGCACCCTGACTAAACTCAAACGTCGTGAACGACAGTTGGTAAGCATAGATTGGCAGAACCATCGAAGAATTCACAGGCCCGCCCGATGTCATAATGAAGATGATATCAAATACTTTAAATGTATAAATAATACCGAGCATAAGCAGGATATAAATCGTCGGTTTCATCAATGGCAGTGTAATATGCTTAAACTGACTTAGTCGGTTTGCGCCATCAATTTTTGCGGCTTCGTATAAGCTTTCAGGAAGTGTTTGCAATCCAGAAAGCAAGATGATCATGTTAAATGGAATACCGGTCCACACATTTGCTACAATGGTACCCAATAATGACGTACTTCCCTGGCTCAACCAGTTATGAGGCGAGCTGATTATACCTAACGACTGCAGAATATAATTAATGACTCCGTAATCACCTGACATCATCCATTGAAATATGGTGCCTGTAATGACAACAGGAAGCATCCAAGCCAATAACATTAAGGAACGCATCAAATTGCGGCCCGGAAATTTCAAATTGAAAAACAAAGCAAGCCCAAACCCAAGTGTAAACTGAAAGAAAATGCTGACCACGGTAAAAATCATTGAATTTTTAAATGAAATGAGAAAAACGGGATCTTTAAAAGTTTTGATGTAATTGGTTAAACCAATAAAGCTATGCACACCGTTCAAGTTATAAATATCCACATTCTGAAAGCTAAGCAAAACGTTATAAAGGATTGGAAACACAATAAAAACAACCAAAAATAGAAGACTTGGAAGGATGAATAAATAACTGCTCCATGAAGAAAAGATTTTGTTTATACTCGACGTTCTCCTAATTCCTGCTGCTGTCTGCTGATGCGGCACAAGCGGCTCCTCCTTCAAAACAAAAATGGTGGGGGATGCGGCATTCGCCTTATCCCCCGCTTGAAGCTATTGTTATTGCAGCAGCGGCTTGATCTTGGCATCCGCATCCTTAACCGCAGCCTCTGGAGCTTTCGCACCCGTAATGACTTCTTGCAGCATGATTTGAATCGCCTCAGATATTTTAGGATAGTTCGGACCAAAAGCTCTAGCCTTAGCTACCTTCATCCCATCGGCAAATATTTTCATTTGCTTATCGCCCTGCCAAAAAGGATCCATTATATAATCCTGACGAGCTGGAAGACGACCAGCCACTTTAAGAAACGCCTTTAAGTTATCAGGCTCATTGGCAAACTTGATGATGTCAAAAGCGACATCCTTGTGCTTCGTTGCTGCTGAGATTGCCCAGTTTTCGCCGCCGAGAAGCGTTGCGCCTTGCTTATCAACCGGAAGCTGAACGATATCCCATTTCACCTTTGCATTCTTTTGCAAATACGGAATTTGCCACGTACCATTTACCATCATCGCAGATTTACCGATCGCAAACTGAGCAACGATATCCGACTGCTTTTGGGTAATAACTTCTTTTGACATATATCCGCCTGCAATCATATCTTTGTACAAGGTAGCGGCTTTTATCGTTCCCTCGCTATTAAAGTTTGGAATATCAGAACCAGCTTGATACATGAACGGAAGAAATTGAAAGGTGCCTTCTTCTGTTTTAACAGCACTTAAAGAAAATCCATATACATCCGGCTTCGTTAATTTTTTTGCCGCAGCTTTTAATTCGTCCCATGTTTTCGGAGGAGTGATACCAGCTGCCGTTAACATATCCGAATTGTAATACAGCGCTAAATCGTTACTGCCGATCGGAATACCGTAGTTTTTGCCTTTATACACCGTCGAGGACCATGGTCCTTCAAAATATTGATCCGCCTGTCCCCACGCTTTAACTTCACTCGTAATGTCAGCTAGAATGCCCGCTGCGGCAAGAGCCTGATGATCCGGATTATCTACCCAAACAATATCAGGAGCTTGATTCCCCGCTGAGCCAATTAATAATTTGTTTTTTATATCCCCAGCAGCTACAAAAGTACGCTCAATTTTTACATTTGGATGCACTTTCTCATAATCAGCGATGATCTTTTTCAAAGCCGTTTGGCTTCCTTCACTTGTCATGGAATCCCACCAAGTAATCGTAACAGGATCATTGCTTATCGGAGCAGCTGTTTGATTCGTTGAAGGTGATGCCGCATTCGGTGTTGCAGTTGAAGATTGGCTGGTATTGTTTGAAGAACATGCGGACAAAATAAGAACTATCGATAATAAAAATGTTAATGCTTTTACTTTTCTGGACATTGTCGTTCCCCCTCATAGTTATCATCATTTAATGATATACGTACATCATTTCGTAAAAAAAAAAAAAAACACACACACATACATTACAACTTTTATCACATATAATAACGCGCGTTTTCCCTCGTTACCAGTTCCAACTTCGTATTATTTTCCCGTATATTTATCTTCTCGCCGTAAGCCAGATGATCAAACAACGTCTTTATTGTTAAATAACCTTGGGTTTGAGGATCTTGACATATAGTAGCTGATACAGTGCCTCTCTTTAAATATTGATAAATATCCTCTGTAATATCATGACCAACTAAAGCAACTTTATTCGTTAGATTAGCATGCTCCAAATACTTAGCAATTACGTTCAGCTTTGCGCTGGAAACATAAATGCCATCTACCTGATTGAAATACGCCTCAAAACTAGAAAAAGAATTGTATTGTTCTTGATCCAGTCTTAGCGGTCCAACCATTTCTATTTGTTCATAATCCGCAATCACCTCCCTAAAGCCTGTAATCTTCTGCTGCATTTGAAAGGTTAATTCGGATGTAATCAAACCTACCTTCCCTTTCATTCCAACAAGCTTGCATAAAATATCAGCCGCTAAACGACCCGCAATGCGATAGTCGCAGCCAATATAGAATAGCCTTTTACTAAGTGGTGCGTCGTTATTAAAGGTACATATCGTCATACCCGAATCAATCCCTCGATCAATAACATCAACCATATCTTGGGAATCATTGGGGGACAATGCAATAGCATCAAAACTGTTCGATTCGATGATCTCCACAAGGGTTTTCTTTTGATTCTCCAGATCATATTTCTCAGATTTAAATATTTGAATATTGAGTCCATAGTCGCGCAATTCTTCGTACGCACTACGCACCCCCTTCTCAACCTGGCCCCAAAAGTAATCCGGAAGCTCCGGAAATACAATCGCAATCGATAAATCAGTTTTCCGCGAGAGGAAGCTGGCAGATTTATTGGGAGTATAATTCAATTCCTTAATTTTCTCCATCACTCTCTGATAAGTGTCCGGCTTAACATTCCCTCTATTATTCAACACACGATCAACGGTAGCGACGGAAATACCGATTTGTTCCGCGATTTCTTTGACAGTAAGTCTCTTATTTTGATTCATCATCTTAACCTCTAATGTACTTCGTTTATTTTTCTCTGTTTCTCACTTATATATTAGCAACTAAAGATGTTACTGTCAACGCTTTCATGATGTTTTGTTGAAAAAAATGATTTACGTATGTCATTATTAAGCAGCCACTTTAAAAATACTGCTGCTGCTCTTCATCCGCAATATTTTGCAGATCATATGCATTGATACGGTAGATTGGATAATCTTTGAAAAGTGCTTGCTGCTTGGCTTGTTCTTGAATGTATTTTGGAGAACCCTCATTTTCTTCATCATATACGAGAATGATTCCATCCGAGTTGCGAAGCAAGAACTTATTTTTCTCCTTAAATTGCCACGGCCCTGTATATTTGCTTTTCGTGATGCTATTTACATAGTTCGCATGTTTAATGATGTGTTGATATATGCGCTTCTTCTCTTCATTCCAATTCTCGTCTTGCTCCAAAAAAGGCGTGATTACAGCCAGACGGAGATCTTTATATTGCTCTTTTAACTCCAAAGCCGCTTCCGCAGCCCAGACCTCTACTCCCCATTGCCCACTGACAATAATCCATTCCAGTCCCTCATCCATCAATGAAATAATTCGCTTTTTGAGCGCTTTTTTGATGATTTCGATGCCGGGATGTTTAAGCGAAAAGATGCCTAGCTCCGCTGCCTTATATCCTGTAATTAGCACTCTGTTCACTTGTTTAACACTCCCCAAGAGATATTAAATCCCTTTCTCCAAACCATAACATTGGCATAAATAGCAATATCATATACACATACAATCCCATTAGTCCACTTTGCCACTTTGAACACACTCTTAAACTCTTATAAATTTCTTTGTTAGTATAACTTAAAAAACAAACCAGAGACACAATCATTTGGGATTATTTGTTTTGTCCCAAGCAAAAAAAACTTTAAGCACATATGGTATAGGAGAGATTTTTTTGGAGGTGAACTGATTTGTATGAATATATTGCGCTTGGAGATTCTATCACGGTCGGCGTCGGCGCCACATCCCGTTATTATGCATATCCTTGGTTAATAAAATCGCTGCTGGATCAACAAATTTGTGCGCCGATTCAATTAAAGGTTCTTGCTCGCTCTGGCTGGACTAGTTCTGTACTGAAAACCGCCTTATTCAGTCAGGACCCTCTTTTTATTCAAAGAGCAACAGTAATTAGTATATGGATCGGCGGCGATGATTTGGCTAAATCGGGTTTCCTTCTCCTCCTCGGTGGCGATCCTAATATCTTATCGGCAGCGCTATTACGCTATAAGCAAAATATCACCTCGATGATTGCCGGAATAAGGCAAATCAGCAGGGCAAAAATTATTCTCTGTACGCAATATAATCCGTTTCCAAACAGCGCCATTGCAGTTAACGGAATCCATTCACTTAATGAAATCACCAAAAAAACCGCAGCTAGCTTTAGCATAACGGTTGCTCCGATCCACTACGCATTTGCTGGACACGAGGCGCATTTAATCCATGGATACACTAACGGTTTGATTGAAGAAGCTTACAATAGATCATCGTTTCCCATTCATCCGAACAATGCAGGCCAGCGCGTGGCTCAAGAAATCATCTTATCCCGATTTTAAACGTAATACCATTTGGTGAAGAGTAAAAATGCTTTGGTAGAGAAGGTCGATCTTCTCTGCCAAAGCATTAAAAAAATCAATGAATAAAATTACATGCAATTGTCGTAATATTGTACATTGTAACGGAATGCTCACTGGTATAAGGTTTAAATAAAAGGAGTTTCGTTATGATTAACAATTTTAAATGGTTGCTAGGCATAGTATTGGGTGCCTTACTGATTCTGTTAATTTTCACAATATTCATTCTTAAACCATCCAAACTAACAAGCACCGAACCCATCAGTACAGCAAGCTCATCAGTACCTAAGTCTACTGTTGATATTAAAACCACACCGAGTTCACTGCCTTCAAAAGTTAATAAAGAGAAGGCTGCCATATTGAATTCTTTTTCTAAGGAATGGGCTTTTTTCGGTAATAATTTATGGCAGAATCGTTTCTCGCCT
>JAQBPR010000141.1 GCA_028287395.1 Bacilli bacterium | reverse complement strand
CTGAACATCATTTGGATGCCCCTGATTTTATTCGAGATATTGTCATTGGGATGTCGGATGGACTTACTGTCCCTTTCGCTTTAGCTGCCGGTTTATCCGGAACAGTCTCGTCAACTGGCATTGTTGTCATCGCCGGTCTTGCCGAAATTGCTGCTGGGTGCATTGCAATGGGTTTAGGAGGTTATCTCGCTGCAAGAACTGACCGAGAACATTACCTGAATGAATTTGAGCGGGAACATCAAGAAATTGTTGAAGTTCCTGATCTAGAAAAAGAGGAAGTGGCAGCAGTTTTACGTAAATGGGGTATTCCTGAAAATTCAATAAACCCAGCTGTTCAAACCATTAGCGAAGATCCGGATAAATGGGTAGAATTTATGATGAAACATGAACTAGGATTAGAGGAGCCTGATCCGAAAAGAGCACGTAATAGCTCTATCACCATTGGTCTTTCCTATGTAGTAGGTGGTTTAATCCCTCTGTCTCCTTATATATTTATTCATCGTGCCAATACAGCTTTATATATATCGGTGATAGTTACTCTTATTGCCTTATTTATATTTGGGTACGTAAAGGGTAAATTTACAGGATCAAAGCCGTTTAAAAGTGCTTGGCAGACAACTTTAGTTGGGGGCATAGCTGCCGGTGCTGCATTTCTTATTGCTAAACTCATTTCTTAATTAAAATGTTTCAAGGGTTCATTGTAACCCATCCTTAATCTTCTTCTCTCTTAGTCGAAGGTTTTCTTCTCGTTCCCATTTACGTAAATACGAATAAGGATCAAAAGACCAATCCGTCAATCCATTATCGCGATATAGTCCATAATGCAAATGTGGTGGAAATTTTCCGGAACTGCCTGGTTTTCCATATCCTGAGCTTCCTACCCAACCAATGATCTGTCCTGGTTTAACGATATCATCCTTTTTGATTTGTTTGTTAAAACCAGATAAATGAGCGTAATAATGATATACATTATTCAGATCACGAATACCGATACGCCAACCACCGAATGGATTCCACCCCATAACTTCAATGATACCGTGACTCGTGCTTCTTACGGGGACGCCATAGCTTGCATAGAGATCTGTTCCTTCATGGATACGCAATCCACCCCAGCCTCGACTTGCTCCCCAAGTGCTTCTATAAGAATAATCAGAACGAACAGGAAGAGGAAAGGAATGCTCATATAAATTTAAGGTTCCGTTAGCGGCATAAATTTGTGCGAATTGTTTGATTCGTTGAACGCTTCGTGAATTTTGATAATAATCCCAAAGCCCTATCTGTAAATCTTCTTCATGATTGCCATGAGCAGAAATAAAGGTTGTTACCGCTGCAAGTAGATCCAAATCATTGTCTCGATCTGCAAGTCCATCCCCTGACCCATCTTTGCCTAATCCTCGAAATAAAGCGATGGAAAGTGGATGCATATCGATTTTATCTGGGTTTAACAGGCCCACCCAGGCCGATTCTGATATGTAAATTCCAACAAGCCCTTGCCTTGTAGGAAGCTTCCTAGCGATGCTTAAGCTGCGTTCGTATTGATCAATAGCGGCTATATAAGACCAGGGTATCCCTGTAAATAAACTCACTTTCTCAAACAATTCAAAACGTTTCGTTAATATTTGTTTAAGATCAGTTTGTGGAGTAGGAGGAGCAGAAACAAGATTGGTGGCGAGGGCTGGATCAACTGGGACGCAGAAGGCAAAAGTCAGCCAGACAACTAAGGTCATATATAGAATTTTTGATCTATATGATTTGTGTATCATCTTAATCCTCCTCAGCACAGGCAAGGCTATTTCTGTATGTTGGAATGATGCTTATCTTGTTGATATGGTATTTATAGCATGTGCAAATTACTTAGCTTTTACGCCGTTGAACCAAATAAAAAGCGGGTGTATTATTTTGGATTATAGAAAGCAAACTAAACCTAATAATTAGAACTTTTGTGGGAGGAAATAATGAATATTTGGGCTTTATTTTTATTGCCGTTTGTTTGTTGTACCGTATTTCATCATGCGGAAGTTTTCATACCTGTAGATAAACAACTTAATCAATACACAGAACATCTGGGTGTTATAAAAAAAGTTCAGACGGATAAACCATGGATAGCATTGACTTTTGATGACGGACCTGATCCTAAGGAAACTCCTGAAATCCTAGATGTGCTAAAGAAATACAATGCTACAGCAACTTTCTTCGTGATAGGAAAACAAGGGCATAAATATCAGGATATTTTACAACGAGAAGTCTCAGAAGGGCATGAATTAGCTAACCATTCCTTTAGCCATCTTGATTTTAGACGTTTATCCAGAATGGAAATAAGGCAAGAAATTTCAAAGTCGGATGATGAAATCTTTGCAATTACAGGACAGCACACAAAATTATTTCGTCCACCGGGAGGATATTATGATAACAAAATCGTTGAGATAGCAGAGCAAGCAGGATATAAAGTCATTTTGTGGACATGGTATCAGGATTCGAAGGATTGGAGCAAACCAGGAGTGCAAAAAATAGTAAATAAGGTTATCTCCAATGCTCATCCGGGTGACATCATATTATTTCATGATCGGATATCCGGAAGTTCCCAAACCGTAAAAGCCTTAAAAGAGATTTTACCCGAACTACAAAAACAAGGGTACAGCTTTGTAAGTGTCTCTCAATTGATTGGATCAAATCAGATTCGATAAAATTTGTGACAAAATTAGGTTCTGGTGCAAGTTAGTAACTAATGGTCAGAAATAATATAACTAAGCAACCTTTAGGTTTCAACGAAGCAGCAAAAAAAAGCGAGCATTTAGCATCGCTTTTTGATTGTAATTTAATGACACATAACATTAAAAATTTCTGTTATTTAATGTTCTACATTTTTTACAGCAGTGTCGTTAGTTTCCTCTTTTGTTTGATTTATCATTCCAACAGTTGCATCTTTTATTTGATCCGTCAAGTCCAATAACATCTCTTTTCCTTTTACCGCAATTTCTTGGATATTATCCTTCAACGTTGGCTCCGATACTTTTTGCACAATGCGGTTATTAAATAATGCAGTTCCTGTTTGATTCCCAACCATACGCCCTAATTTATCTCCGAGCAATCCTCCCATTAATGAACCTATTATTGTTCCAACACCTGGCATAACGGAAGTTCCCAAAATTGCACCATATTCAATACCTGCCATTACACCAAAAGCTCCTGACACATTTTCGGTTGTTTGAATAGCATACTCTTTTTTATCCATATGACCTTTTATCATAGCATTTGTATCCTGCATCTGGGATATCCCTCCCGAAATAATTCCGCCCCATAATGAACCACCTCTAAACATTTTTTCAATAAACATATATGACCTCCTCATAATTTAATTATGTTCATCAATATTTATTGTCTCCAAGGAGTTCTAAATTAAATCTTTGTTATTACACTGAAGTTATTTCCAATTGTAGTCGCAAGCCGAAGGATTCCTCCCACTTCCATCAATGCCATCTGAAACACCTAGCTTTAAATCATCTGCCGCATAAGTTTGAGTTTCGGTTTTCCCGACCGATGGCCTATTTCATAAATAGTGAATTGTTTTTATAATTAACAGAATGTATTGGATGAAAGGTATTATTTTAAATCATCATGTAGGGAAATGTATGCTACCAAACAGCTAGGGAGGGATCTTCATGAAAGACGTATATTATCCGCTGACCTATGCGCAAAAACGAATCTGGTATACCGAGCAATTTTATCCGGGGACAAGCATTTCGACTCTAAGCGGTTTTACCAAATTAAAATCAGAGGAGGGAATTGATAGCTTTTTATTGGAGACGATCAAACTTTATGATTGAAAACGACAAGATCATGGAACAAGCCCGAAAAATTATATCAAATCATTGCTTAGTGACTGAGATTTGCGATCAGATGACTAAGTTTTTTGAATTTAAAAAGAAATTCGGGTTTCCATTCGGTAATCTGGCAATACTTCATTATCAAATGTTCGGAGGAAACAATAAAGATATTTACAAAGCTGCAGCGGCGATTGAAATGATGATTCTTTCTACAGATATTTTTGACGATCTTCATGATCAAGATAACAAATCTGTTCCTTGGAATCAGCTAAATCAAGCCGTATCCATGAACATTGCTTCGGGGTTGCTTATACTTAGCACTATGCTGTTAGAAGAATCGAGTTTCCCGCTAGAGAATAAAATATTAGCGCTAAATACTTTCAACTCCCAACTTATTAAGGCCGTCAATGGACAACACTTGGACATAACCAATAGTGCGAATTCGGAAAATGATTGTTTACAAATGATAAAGCTAAAATCCGCCTCACTTCTTGTCTGTGCATGTGTATCTGGAACCGTATTGGTCAACAAAGATCACGGAGAGATGGTTGGAAGCTATGCTGAGGATATTGGAATTGTTGCACAAATAAAAAATGATATAACGGACACATGCAACTGGGAAGGGAAAAATGATTTAATTCGAAGAAAAAGAACCTTGCCCTTGCTATTTTTGATTAATAGCCGCGAACCGGAAACCCAAATAATTAGGGACTACTATGCAGATAAGTTAAACGAAAATGCAATATTCAACAATAGGAACGAGATTACGGATATCATTCAAAAATCCGGTGCTTATGAGTATGCCAGTGTAATTCTTCGAGTTCATCACTTAGAAGCTTTGGAAAAAATCGGGCATCTACCTGTTAGCACAGCTTGGAAAGAAAGATTACTTGGTTTCATATAGGAAACCTTAACAATTAATCCCCGCAATTTTCTGTCGATAACCGCAACTTTTTTGCGGTGTGGTGAATCGTATTACATGTTACAATGAAAAAAACTAGGATAATGAGAGGGGAATTAATTATGCAGACGACAATCGAATATTTAATCAAGAATCCCGATATTTTAGATAAGATCAAAAATGGAGAAGCTAGCTTATTGGGTCTATCAGAAAAGCAACGAGTGGCAATTAACGAAACGTTTAAGAAAGGCTATACTTCAGTTCTTAAATCATTACTATATTGGTAGATAAAATGAGTATCAGGAATCTCCTGATACTCTTTTTTGAAAGGTGATGAAAATGAAGCGGATTGTAAAAAGGACAAAAATCATTGTACCAGCAGCTGTATTGGTTATGATGATCGTTTATCTGATCTATATCACTTTGAGCTTTCCTTACATAGGGATTAAGGTGGAGTCAAGTCGTCAGAATATATGGCAGATTTCGCAGGTTGGTCCTATAAGTTGGGCAAAAACGCAGGGAATTAAAGTAGGTGACACTGTTTCTTTAATCAATTATAAGGACCCGGAGTTGTTTCCAACCTTAATAAAGTACCATGTAATTGAGGATGCATCTTCACTTGAAGTGATTCGAAATGGCAATAAAATCAACTTAACCGTTTCACAAATGCCAAGTCAGGAATTAATAATTTACCACACATTAATTCCCTCTGCCCTTTTGACCATTTTGTTAGGCTTTTCAATCTTTTTATATGTTAAGAAACGTAATGATAGATCTGCCATTGTACTCATTCTATTTTTTCTTGCAGTTGGTACAAGTTATTTAAGTGCGGGTGCTTCGGCGAGAGCAGATATTGTAGCCATTATAATAAATAGGCTGACATTTCTTTTTATACCTCTGTTGTTTCTCCACTTTTTATATCTTTATTTTCAAGCAAATCATATCCGTACTTTTCCGCGAAAAGTGTTACTCTTTCTTTATTTCCTTACTGGCAGTCTCATTATCGTTGATATAGGTTTTTATTTTTTAAAACTAGGTGAGTATTATAGTATCGTTAAAACCATTGAGCTTATCTTCTTTTCGACGAATATTAGTCTGGGTTTATTTCATCTTTTCATTCGTTATGTGCAATATCGAAAAACGCCGCATAAAGCTGTGCTAAAATTGCTTGCTTTAGGAACGGCCTGTTCCTTTATTCCATCTATAGTTTATTCAGCACTTCCTTCCATACTATTCAATTTTGAAATAGTTCCCGCTCCACTAGCAGCTTTGTTTTTACTCTTATTGCCTCTATGTTTTATTTACCTGATCACCGCCAATAAATTTTTTGACATTGATTTTTTGATCGATCGTTTACGGTACTATTCTGTATTATCCTTTTTCCTAACTGCCTTCTTCATCATTGTGCTAATGACATTGTTTGATCCAAACTTAAACACTTTGCAATGGATACGGCTTATTTGCGTTACTTATGTGGGTACAGTAGTTTTCTTATATTGGAAAGAGGAACTTGATTTCCGCATTCATTCCAAATTATTTTCTAAAAGGTATAACTTTCAGGACAGCTTAAACCGATTTGGCCAAGCCATTTCCAAAATAATGAGTGTAGCCGAACTCGAAGAACGATTGCTTAAAGAAGTCAGAGATGTTCTTCCAGTAAAGGAGATGACTCTATTCGAATATGATAAAACACATCTATCATTAGAATGGAGAAGAGGCGATGACAATTATCCGCGCGAGATGATTATTAACGAATTGCAAGCCCATTCGGGTTCTGACCATGGCCCCTTTGTCTTGACGCATGGGACCTTTACTATGATTGCTGAAAAGGGCGATAAATATTACATTCTATGGCTTGGTGATAAAGCAAACCGTACAGCATTAAATCAGGAGGAAAAAAAGTATATAAAAACCATCGCAAGTTATTTCAGTATCGTAAATGAAAATTTATATTTAATTGAAGGGTTATCCGAAGATGTTGAACGTGCAATGAGTAAAAGCCATTCTGCCCCTGCTTGGGTATTGCGTTTGCTGTTTCGTTTATCTGAAAAGGAGAGAAGTCGACTGGCATTCGATTTACACGATTCAGCCTTACAGGATCTGTTACTTTGGCATCAAAAACTCGCAAGCATCTTAACCGAAGATACCCTCCCCAGTCACGAAAAGCGAGAGTTGATTGCAGTGCAGGAGGGAATGCTTGATGTGGTTCACCAAATTCGCGAGACCTGTAATGAATTGAGACCGCCATTTATTAAAGAACACGGTATTGTCAATATTTTGGAGAATTTATTTACTCACGCTCAGCTTAATACAAGCTTTAAAATAAACTTTGATGCAACAAAATTTACAGTAGCTTTGGACTATGATCCTTTGTTAACGATTTATCGTATAGTACAAGAACTTTTAACAAATGCTACTAATCATTCAAGAGCTACTGCAATGGATATAATTCTAGCAAATAAAGATGGGGTCGTAAGCCTAATTTATCGGGACAATGGAATTGGTGTAAGTTTGGAAGCCTTTCAATCCTCATTCAAACACATGGGTCTATCTGGAATACAAGAGAGAATAGCAAGTCTGGAAGGGGCAACTTCGTTTCGAACCCATCCGGGAGAAGGTTTTGAACTATTCATGTCATTTCCATTAGCGATTTCGGATAAAAAACAAGCTCTGCTATTTGAATAAGAAAGGGAAAGTTAGTATGATGCACATTCTTTTGGTTGACGACCATCCCGCCCTTGCGGAAGGTACAAAAGCGCTGATTGAACAAGAGGGGGACATGAAAGTAACGGTCGCTACTTCAGGAATAGAAGCGTTAGAGCTTCTACAGAAAGAAAAATTCGACCTATTTATTTATGATCTGCATATGCCCAGAATGAATGGGCTGGAGCTTGTCCGCAAGACGATACTTATTAATTCAGATACGCCAATCCTAATCTTTACTGGATACGATATTATCATGCACTTTAATCTGCTGATTGAGGCAGGCGTATCCGGTTTTATAAGTAAAACTGCTTCAAGAAAGCAGCTCATTCATGCCATACGCGGCGCTTTAATGGGAGAAGCGGCCTTGCCTGTCTCATTGTTAAAACAATTAAGAAGAAATGTTACGCAGACCACTGCTGCCTTAGGAGACGTTTCCACAGAGGAGATTTCAATAACCGAAAAGGAACAAACCATATTGCAGCTAGTGGCCGAAGGAAAAAGCACAAAAGAATTAGCTGAAATTTTGCTTATGAGCCAACGATCCGTTGAGTATCAGCTAACTACTATTTTCGGGAAATTACATGTTCGCTCCCGAACAGAGGCTGTTGCAACAGCCAAACAACTCCATTTGATACTTAATACCGATAATATAATTTAACTGAAGGGGCGGGAGCTAACCGCCTTTTTTCTTTTTTACAATGCGTAACCGCAAAAATTTAATGCGGATTACGCAAATAAATGCGGGAATTACTGATAGTTTTTCGGTGTAAATCTATTAAATATGAAGTAGAGTTGAAGCATCTAGGGAGGGATCTTCATGCAGATTGTATATTATCCGCTGACCCATGCGCAAAAACGAATCTGGTATACGGAGCAATTTTATCCGGGGACAAGCATTTCGACTTTAGGCGGTTATGTCAAATTAAAATCAGAGGAGGGAATTGATAATCTTTTATTGATGGATGCCATACGGTATTTCATACGGTTGAATGATTCGATACGCTTAAGGTTGGTACCGGATAACGATGAAGAACCGGTACAATATGTGGCGGAGTATCAACATGTTGACATCGATTTGTTGGATTTCAGTTCCACCGGCGATGTTAACGCCGCTATGGAGTGGGGACAGGCACAATCACGCGAACCAATGCCGCTCTATGATCATAATTTGTTCTATTTTGCTGTGGTGAAGATCAGCAGCAGCGAAAGCTGGCTTTTCGGAAAGGTTCATCATGTCATATGTGATGGAATCTCTGTAGTTTTGCTGGCAAATCAAATTATAGATTTATACCTGCAGCTGCAGAGTGGTGCCGTTGAACCGGACACAAAGCCCGCTTCATTCTTGGAGCATATACTAAGCGAACAGGTATATGAACAGTCCGAACGTTTCCGCAAAGACAAGCAATACTGGACGGCTCAATTTGCGTCGATTCCAGAGTTAGCGTCTTTAAAACGCAGTGAATCCATTAGTATCCGTACGGGTGCAGAGCGAGTTTCCAAAGTAATCTCCGAATCGCTGCAGAAAGATATTCAGTTATATTGCAAAGAAAACAACACAAGTCCGCTTGCGTTGTTTCTTTCGATTTTGAATATTTATATGCACCGGGTGACAGGAAAGGACGATGTGGTCGTGGGTACATTCATGGCCAACCGTACGAATGCGAAGGAGAAGAGTATGCTGGGCATGTTTGTGTCCACACTGCCAGTGCGAACCTATGTCGACGAAAATATGGATTTTATATCCTTTGTAAACGGTAGAATGAAGGATCAGTTAACCCAACTCAGGCATCAAAAGTACCCTTACAATTTGCTTGTCAACGATTTGCGCCAGCAGCAGAGCGACTTGAACAAGCTGTTTGGCGTATCTTTGGAATTTCAAGTGATGCAGTGGAATCAAAAAGAACATATTTCTTACCTTACGGAACCGCTGTTTAGCGGTAACGAAATTAACGACATCTCCTTCCATGTTAAAGAGCGGTGGGACACCGGCGCCTTGGTCATGGATATGGATTACCGAACCGAATTATTCAGCGCTGATGAAATCGAAAATTTGTTTGGCTGTATGGTCACACTACTTGAGAATGCACTGTCTCTTCCGACCAAGAAGCTGAACGAGCTGGACATTTGCTCAAGGGATGAACAGCAGCGGCTGCTAGGGTTACATAAAAGCCACGGGATAGCTTATCCCAAGGATATCACGATTCATAGTTTATTCGAGCGTCAGGCAGCAAAAACTCCAGAGCATACGGCTGTGGTATATGACGATGAGCAAGGTTTCACTTACAAGGAATTAAACGAGCAGTCCAATCGTCTAGCCCGTGTTTTGCGGACAAAGGGAGTCGTATCTGATGCCCCTGTTGCCATTTTGATGGAACGTTCGGCGCGGATTCCTGCGATTATTCTCGGAATACTGAAAGCAGGCGGGGCGTACGTTCCGCTCGATCCCGATGTTCCCGAAGAGCGCATACGCTTTATGCTTGAAGATTCAGGTGCGAAGGTACTTCTTACGGAATCGCACCTGCTTCAGCGTTTCGATCTGCATATAGCGGAAACATTAGTGGTTGACGAAGCGCTGCTTGGCGAAGGGGAAAGTGCAAATTTACCTCAAGCCGCCGAGGCGCATCATTTGGCTTACATCATCTACACATCGGGTACGACGGGTAAGCCAAAAGGGGTCATGATCGAGCATCGCCAAGTTCAACACTTGATCGAAGGATTGCGCAGTCAACTATATGCATCCTACGATAAAGCGCTCAACATAGCATTGGTCGCCCCGTTCCACTTCGATGCATCGGTACAGCAAATATTCGCAGCGCTGCTTTTGGGACATAAGCTATGTATCGTGCCCAAATCGTCCATTTCCGACGGGCGGGCTTTAGCCGCCTATTACCGCTCCCGGCACATCGAAATAACAGACGGTACGCCGTCCCATGTGCATATGCTGCTTGCTGCGGACAAGCTGGATGGCTTGAGTCTCCGGCATATGTTGATCGGCGGAGAAGCGCTGCCTCATCACAGCGTCAAGAATCTGTTGGATTTGTTCGCTCAGAGCGGAGGAAAGGCACCGACAATCACGAATGTGTACGGTCCGACGGAATGCTGCGTTGACGCTTCAGCATTTGAGATTGCGCCGGCGCAGCTGTCCACCGACCGCGGGGATGCCTATGTGCCAATCGGCAAGCCGCTGGGCAACAACCGCTTTTACATTCTCGATAAGTACGGCCGGCTGCAGCCGGAGGGTGTGCCGGGCGAGTTATATATTGCCGGAGACGGCGTGGGGCGCGGGTATTTGAATTTACCGGAGTTAACGGCTGCGAAGTTCATGGACGATCCGTTTGTGCCCGG
>JAQBPR010000129.1 GCA_028287395.1 Bacilli bacterium | reverse complement strand
GACAATGCGGATAATTGTGCATTACTTTTTCCAATAGCTATATCCATTGCACTGAACCGGGCATAATAATAAGTTTCTTTTTTGGACAATTTGGCATCAAAATCAGTAATACTTCTATCAATATTTCGAAGTTGTAATCCGAGATCAGTACTTGCATCATCTACAACTGCGTCTACGCCACCTGCTTTATGTAATAGTCTCCCAAGTGTAATATTGACTCTGTTATACATAGCCTGAGCAATCCCTTGTTTATCAGTTGGATACGTAGGCTGCGGAACTCCTTTGTTGTCTACATAAGAAGTATCCTTATTTGTAAAGAGACTTATGACACCAATCGAATCTTGAGCAATTTCGGTTCTTAATTTATTCTCGTCCAGTATTATTTTCCCTGCACTTTCCGCAGTATATGTTGCGGCAGATTGGGGTGTAGTTGTAATACCCACTGAACCCAATGTATTAAAAGACGTCGAAATCGATTGGACTTTTGAACTAAAATAAGAACGTAACGTACTCGATGTGCTTGCCAATATATCATCACTTTTTAAAAGACCACTTTTAGCCTTCGTTTCCCAAGATGTAATATCAGCATCTTTCATGCTCGATTTCTGATCGGTAGTCAACGGGGGAAAACCATTTAATTTCGGTTCATTTAATTTTTTATTAACAAGTCCGATCATATCGTTGTATTGCGAAACGAAGTCTTTAATTTTACTTACCATTGCATCCGTATCTTGAGTCACAGTAGCTGTAATAGGAGTACTTGCAGTAGCAATTAAATTATAAGTAACCCCACTTACTGTGAAGTTATTAGAGCTTCGAAAGGAAGGGACCCCATCTATGGTCACATTCGCATCTGTTCCTATTACTGAGTTTGTATCCATATTTATTGCAGTAATAAAATTCCCGGCTGATCCATTTCCCAATGCTACCTGAGCTGTTGCTCCTGTCCCTTTACTAGTAAAAGAAAATTTGTCCGTTATAGAGTCATAGGACATATTCACTCCAGCGGCTGAACTATTCACTTTATTCATGATACTTGAAATGGTATCGGTGGCTGAATATGTTATATCTTGGCCATTTACTGTAAAATCCCCATAGGTTAATGGAGTTATAAACTGATTGACGACATTGCTTAATTGATCACCCACATTGATTTTATAGGATTGTTTATCACCAAATCCCAAATTGCTTAAACCATTATTACCCGTCACGGCTCCAAGTTCAATTTGCGGTAAATTTCCAAAAGTTCCGTTAGGCGTAAATTGCAGAGAATTCCCGGATGTGCTTACAGAAATCTGATTAGCACCAAAAGATTGATCCAATTTAGCTTGAACCTCGGTTTGCAAACTCGCTAGAGAATAAGCACTCGGACTCGCAGTTAAAACAATATTTTTGGTAACCCCGTTTAAAGTAACATTAAAGGAATCATTACTGCCACTTACAATTGTAGTACCGCCAGACAAATCAGCGCTCCCGGTTAAGCTTTCATTCGAAACACCACCTGGACTACTGCTTTTACTAGCTCCTGCAGCTAAAGATGTCCAACTGATTGAATGTGTAATATTACTTGCTGTACTATCTACTGTAACTGAAACTTTAGTTGGATCAGAAGATGCGACTTTAGATTGTCCCCAATTACTGCTGAAACGCATTCCAGATAAAAGATCACGAAAACTGGATAATTTTGTATTTAACTCCCGATAGGCGTCCATTTTCCAACTTAGTGTTTGCTTTTTTTGCATTAATTTATCTTCAGGCATTTTTTCGGCAGTCATTAAACTTTTTACCAATGCATCGATATCTAATCCTGCATTAGTACCTGTTATTCTAGTAACCATATTCTAAACCTCCTTCTGCATACATATATATATTATATATCGAATTTTCACACTCGTTTTTGTATATCTAATCTGCTTTATTGAATATTTATTTTTCTTATTCTTTCTTCGGCTGGATTATAGCCATAATCAGCAGATTGTTGATAGTATTTCAGAGCTTTGTTTTTATTACCAATAACCTCATAATAAACACCTAAATTATAAGCAGCTTTAAAAGTACCTACGCCATGTACAGAGGAATATTTATTGGTTTCTCCTATTTGTAAAGCTTGGAGAAAATAATTTTCAATATTTGCGATGTTCCCAGTTTCCATAGAGATCAGCCCCAATAAAAAAGGTAGATCTGGAAAGCTGCAGTAATTGGTTGTATAAGGGCTAAGAATAGTTTCAGCTTCAATACTTTGTCCCAATTCCTTTAGTGTATATCCAAAAATGACGAGCATTGCTGGGAAGTACAAATTATTTTCCTCGCCAACTTGCAAACAACGAACAAGGATTTCCTTAGCGTTCTGCAAATCGTGAATGGAGTAATAAAGTTTACCTAATTGGTAGAGCATATATCCATCATTCGGATGAGCCTCCAAATGTTCCATATATAGGTTAAGATACCGCTGCGACTTGTTCTTCTCGTTATA
The DNA here is from genome assembly GCA_028287395.1 of Bacilli bacterium. GTDB lineage: Bacteria > Bacillota > Bacilli > Paenibacillales > NBRC-103111 > Paenibacillus_AC. Next base: position 1,349 of record JAQBPR010000129.1, on the reverse strand, counting down.
TTGTTCGTGTTGATAGCCTGTATGGATTACTTCTACGTTTGTATCCTCAAACACTACACTTTTTCCTTTGTTCACCACGCTTTCATGTACCGTCCCATGAAAAAAAAAGTCTGGGTTGTTTGGAAAAAATCTAACCATACGATGTTTATTTATTTCATCATCTATTATATTATGTATTGTTACTGTCCCTGCTGTTTGTGGGTATTGTAAGATAAAATTTTGAATTTTCTGTTCTGAACCTGCACATAATTGTTCATCCGCATCTAGAATCAGGATATAATCACCTTGAGCTTGAGCAATCGATTCGTTTCTGGCATCAGAAAAATTATTGTTCCATATATAATAACTTACCTTCGCGCCCAAAGATAATGCAATTTCAACGGTTTTATCTGTTGATCCTGTATCCACTACAATAACTTCATAGTTAGACGGGATACTGTTCAATGCACTGGTAAGATTGTTTTCTTCATTGCGAACTATCAAGCAGACACTAACTAACATAGACCCTCCTTATATACAAAAAAAGCCCATTAAAATCAATGGGCTTCTTAAGTAACGATGATTAACGAAGCAATTGAAGCACGCCTTGTGGTGCTTGGTTAGCTTGTGCCAACATTGCAGTTGAAGCTTGTTGCAAAATGTTGTACTTCGTGAAGTTCATCATTTCTTTCGCCATATCTGTATCACGGATACGGGATTCAGCAGCTTGAATGTTCTCAGAAGTAGCTCCTAAGTTGTTAAATGTGTGCTCTAGTTGATTTTGTGAAGCACCTAAGCCAGAACGAGCAGCATTTACAGTTCCGATAGCTGTGTCAATAAGACTTAACTCAGCATTTGCATTTGCAGGAGTATCAATCGCGTTTAATCCCAAAGTAGCTGTACTGATGTCTGCCAATGAAACAAGTACTTGGTTTGTAGCAATATCTCCTGTTTGAATAGTAACTGGCGTTGAAGCAGCTGTAGAATCCAACAAAGTAATACCATTGAATGTTGTATTCGTTGAAATGCTATCAATAGCAGTTTTCAAGCTTGTGTACTCTGAATTCATTGCACCTAAATCAGAAGTGTTGTAAGTTCCGTTATTCGCTTGTGTTGCAAGTTCTTTCATGCGAGTAAGCATATCCGAAACTTCACCCATAGCACCTTCAGATGTTTGTACAAGAGATACACCATCTTGTGCATTACGTTGTGCTTGATCTAAGGATTTGATTTGCGCACGCATTTTTTCGGAAATTGAAAGACCTGCTGCATCATCAGCTGCACGGTTGATACGGAAACCTGAGGATAATTTTTCACTTGATTTGCCTTCTGCCGCATTGTTTTGTACCAGGTTACGATGAGCGTTCATT
>JAQBPR010000125.1 GCA_028287395.1 Bacilli bacterium | reverse complement strand
TTCATTTAGATTTATTTCGAGCATGACCGAGGCAGAAGCAATGGCTACCAGATACGGCGGAAGTTATCAATCACGATAGGAGGGATCATATGACAAAGTTTTATTACCACAACTGGACGCATGACGAAGACAAGCTATTGACGGAGATCATGACCAACGGTGAGCGTGACCGCAAAAAGGTTCTAGCGTTGTTTAAAGAAGCTGCCGAGAAGCTACAACGTACCGCTAAATCCTGTCAGAATCGTTGGTATGAGATTAGAGAAGAAAAAGCGGCAGTATAAAAAAATTTCATCATGAGCGCGAAATTTGCTGTAGAAGTTTAGGGAATGGCGGTGAACATATGTGTCAGTACAGCTAGAAAATGGATTTACAAAGATAGCTCATGAATTACTAGAAATCATTCCTTTCTACAAATTCAATGGAACACAGTTTTCAATACTCATTGTGATTATTCGATACACATACGGGTTTAATCGAAAAGATCATGAATTATCACTTACTTATTTAACACAAGCTACTGGAATTAAACGCAGTCAGATTGATAGGGAATTGAGCTTGCTGATTGATAAAAAGGTAGTTTCAGTTACGCAAGAAGCAACGGCAACGGTATCAAGAAAGTTAGCTTTAAACAAGCATTACGATAAATGGACAATAGAAAGAAGGTATCCCCTAATTAGAGGACAGTCCCCTAATCAGAGTATACCCGAATTAGGGTCAGAGGTATCCCCTAATCAGAGTACAGGGGGTGTCCCCTATTTAGAGTACCAAGATATAAAAAGATCTTTAAATATACCTAAAGATATTACTGATACTACTAAACCGCCTGAACTTGTTCTTCAAGATGAATTTTGTCGAATCCATGAAAAAGGCGATTGGACATTAAAACCAAGTGAGTATCAGAATATGCAAAAGATTACAGCAATGGACATCCCTTTAGACTTCATTATCAACACAATGACTAAAATACATGAGCATAAAAAATCCAAGAGCGAGAAGGTGACGAGCTTTAATTTTTACCTTGATCCTATCGTAGATGCTTGGAAAGCAAAGAATGGGGGTCAAGCAAATGGAGGATATGACAACAATACTGGAACAAATAAAACTAAAGGCGACAGAATCCCCGAAGAGTGGGAGTCACTTATCGTTAGTTGAGTGTTGTGATGGTAGTGGAATAATACACACGTTGAAATGGGTTGAAGATCCCGATTACCTTGACCGCAACGGAAACCCAATCAAAGAACAGGTTGCAAAGATTGAGTATTGCAAATGTCGGGACGAAAAGATATTCGCAAAGAATAACGCTTCAGCAGGAATGAAAGATTCAGAGAAGGATCATACCTTTGAAACGGCTTTGATTGATGCAGAGAACGAAGCACATTACCGCACGGCTTCCGAGTTTATCAAAAACATTGAGAAGCACAGAGAACTAGGCTCATGGCTTTATATCTTCGGTGACGAGCAACGAGCAAGGGAAAAAGGACTTGATGCATACGGCACAGGAAAAACGTACTTGATGCATTGTATTGGTAATGCCTTAACCAAAAGACGCATTCCTGCAATCTACGTGACCGAGGATAAGCTATTCCAAGACATAAAGGACACTTATGACCGCGAGAGTTCAGAAAGCGAAGCGGACGTACTCAGGCGGTATTACAACGTGCCTATCTTGCTGATTGATGATTTATTCAGCGCACAGTACAAAGAATGGGCAGAAAGCAAGCTATACAGTATTTTAAACACTCGCAAGGGTGACAACAAAATAACCATAATCACGACAAATTATGCACCGAATCGGATAAGGGAACGCTTGCCGATCAATGGGGCAAAGATTGCAAGCCGAATCATGGAGGAAAGTATCTTAATCGAAATGATTGGCAAAGACCGCAGGATCAAAGAAGGTGTGCGGAAATCAGACAAGCGGAGGGAATGGAGTAAATGAGTGACGAGGAACTTCAAGCCTTACTGGACAGCATGAAAGAATCAATGGAGTGGGAGCAAGAACAACTACGGATGGAGGGAAACAAATGGGACAAACGAATTTAAAATATGTTGAACAACGACTCAGGGCAAGGATAAAAAAATCCGCTTGGAAAAATTCATGGTATCACAACTTAGTAGGAAAACGTTTTGAAGTAGAACGCAATCCAATAGGGATAAAGCTTGTTGAATCAGAAGCGGTAAAAGTTCGTAGTTTGCTAGACGATTCAGCAGATACAGCCTATTACATCAGAGAAGATGAATGTAATGTAATTCGCTTTTGACTGACCGTTAGGGCATCGAATCGACCGAACAGCTTAACGAAGTGATAGCCGACAAAGGTTAAATAAACTTAAGGAGAATGTGAAGTGAACTTAGAGAAGTTAAAAACAATGAGTCATACAGAAATTAACGAATTATGTGCAAAGAAAGTAATGAAATGGGAACTTCAACGCTATTCATCTTGGATTTATGAAGATGACAAAGGTAAATTTGCACACTCAGAGGATGATTGGAACCCGACCGAAGATATGAACGATGCAATGATGCTGTTTGAATTAAATGGTTACAGTGGACATCTAGCGTATCAAGGGTGCGATTATGCTTGTACCTTATGGTCAAATTGGGATGAAAATAGATCAAGTGTAAATGTTACAGCAGAAGCAGATACAGCACCGTTAGCGATTTGTTATGCTTCTCTTTTATCCATTGCGCAAAGCGCCACCGAAGCGACTGAACCACACAGCGTAGCGGAAGCCGTGGAGGGGCATGAATTTGATTTAAGGGAGGGAAGACGGTGGAAGAAATTAAAAAGCGAATTGCCAATATGTCAGAATTGGAAAAACAACTAATGACAGCCGGACCTGCAAGAGCGGAAACGATAATCAAAAAGCAATCGGAAATCCAAGAGTATTATGTCGCTGATGTATGCGAGCTTATTGAGACTATGGAAAATGCAATTTATGAGCTTAAAAAATTAGAAAGTTTGCTGGAAATGCCCGAAAAGGGATATGTTCGCAATAACTTTAATCGAATCGTAAAGAACTTGGAAGAAGGTTTTTAAAACATCGATCGACAGAATCCACCCAGGCGTAAGTCGGCAGCCGTAAAGGAAAGGAGATTATATCCATGAAGAAACGTAAACCCATAAAAATCTATCCAATAGCTCCTGGTAAAGCAGCATGATACACGAAGCCCGATTCCCTCAACCTTGGATAGACGAAGAATCCGAACCTATTGTCGAAGTGTCGCCCATAACCACCTATCACATAACAGACTCACCCCAATTAACCCAAAACATGCTAAATAATTGTAAAGGACATCGTAACAAAAGGTTTAAGTCATTCATTTTGAAAAATAAGGGAGTGGTGAAATGAGCACCCGAATGACAGCAGCCGAGTATCAGGAAATGATAAGATTCCCGAAACCTAGCAAAATGCGTAATTACAAAACAGAGGTTGACGGCATATGGTTTGACTCGCTACTTGAGGCAAATTACTACTGTGAACTGAAAGTGCTGATCCGAACAGGCGAAGTAAAGTCATTTACCCGTCAACCTAAATATCTGCTAACCGACACATTGAAAAAGAATGGCGAAACGTTCAAGAAAATGTATTACATTGCAGACTTCCTTGTTACGTATTCGGACGGACGCGAGGAAATTGTTGATTGCAAGGGCAGGCGCACACAAGTCTATATCAATAAGCGCAAACTGTTTGAGAATATTTACCCACACTTAACCATAACGGAGGTTTCAGGATGAAAAAGGAAAAGGATTTTAGAGACAGATTAGAACCATTTACCGAGCTTTACACAGAAATGTATTCCAACATTCGCAAACGTTTGGAAGCTATGACAGAGGATGAATTAAGCCAAATTTTGAAAGATGCACACATGCCAAGTATGACGAATTGCGGCTGGACAACAAGTGAAGCTGCAAAAATAGTGAGAGACATAGCGCCTTACGTTGCAGGGATTGACGCTTTGCCGCAGGCCATCAATTCGACTGAACAACCTAGCGTAGCGGTAGCCGAGGAATAATATGGAACTTCAAGAATGGTTCTACAACAACAATTGGGCTTATTATCTCTACTGGATATTAGGGATTATATTCTTAATTATTATTTATAAGTTACCTGATGTTGAATGTGATGGTAAGAAATGGATTATACGGCTGCCGTCCGATGGACTAGGTGATGCGGTCGAATCGAAGCAGGGATTAAAAACTAAATTCAAGGGAGAAAACCAAAATGGCAAATTCAAATCCATATGACACATTTGAATTACCGAATTGGGTAGTAACTGCAATTGATACAGGCGACAAAAAGAGAATTGAGCGATACATGAGATTTTGCATACACACCAAGCGGAAATTCGAACAATGCTACGCAAGGGAATATAACAGGAATATTAAGTTAAAAGAACAGTTAGCAAAGGAGAAACGACAATGACAAAAACAGAATCTAAAATTATTAATAGAACGGTTGAATTGCTAGAAGGATTGAATGGTGATCCCGAAATAGATAACCGAACAGCAGAAGATATACTTCTTTTCGCAATTGAACAATTAACAGATTGCTATACCGTAACACAAGCATTTAGTCGGGCAAGAACTAGAGTTGGATTTTTAGTATGAGCAATAAACTTATAGCCGCCTTGTTGCAGATAAAAAACTATCAAATACCGTCATACCGTACACATCTAGACGTTATTCAAATACTCCAAGATATTGCCGAAGATGCTTTGAATGAAGCTTATGAACCATGTTGCGAATATCAAAAAGTAATCGAAGGAAGATGCATATCGTGTGCAAAAAAGCTAGAGCGATTGATTGATCTTGACTGACCGCAGGGCATCGAGTCGAACGAATAGGCGCGAGCCGAAGGAGGAATTTAAAATGGAATGTTGGCAATGTGGTCACAGATTAATCGGATACGGCTGTACCAAAGACTCCCGAACACACC
>JAQBPR010000122.1 GCA_028287395.1 Bacilli bacterium | reverse complement strand
TTTGTTTGTCTGTGCGATTGACTGAAATAGTTCGATGGAGTGGTCAACCGTTTGTTCGGTTAACTGCCTGCAACGGGTACCCTCATCATCGTTTTCAAATGATATGGAATAATGATCAATTTTGTGCAGATTGATTAAGTCCAAGTGTTTTCTTCCGATCACTGTATCCTCTGGTATGATGACTAAGCCAATCCGATTTACAACAACTCTGGATACTTTTTTACCTAACAAACTATTCATAATTTTCCAGCCTCCTAAAAATGGCATTATCAACGCTTTACAACACTATTTCTATGTTCGTCATCATGCGACTCTAACAAATTTCACTATCAACAACATGCCCCCAAAGTTATTAAGACAATTATATCTCTACCCAATGACGGCAAAATGACAAACTTCGACAGCAAAAAAAAACCCTATATGCAGGGCTCTTCATCTAATCCGTATTTTATGAATCTAGGTCCGAAATTAACGGCGACAAAGAGTGTTAATCTACACTCGACTAAATGTAATGTTGACTTGACTCCTTTCAACAGAATAACAAAAAATTAATAAACTAACGGAGGAACTCTAGTTTAGCAAAAGCCCGCTCCAGCCTCTAAAAACAGCTCGACGGGCTTCATCCTTCCATAAATTCAACCCTCACAATTTTAGCCTCTTTCCAAGCTCTAAGGGGACAATTTCGTAGAAATATCGCGTAGAAATGCTTGACTTTGAGTATACTCCAAGTAGTAAAGTGAAATTCTAAGTACGTTAGCTATCAGATCAAAAGTGAAAAAGAGCACGTACTATTTAGATGCCTCTAAATTTTAAAACGACAAAACCAGCGAATTCTAGTTGGTTCACGACCACTAACGAGAATTAGCTGTCATCGCGACTAAATAAACAGAAGAGCCCTTAAACCCCTCTTTTCTTCAAATACGAACAGAAACTTTCGTTTATGAAGAGGAAGGATTTAAGGACCATTCTTATTCTGGGGTAGTTTTTTAGAGTTATTGCATTACCAATGGCGTGTAATAGTCGGTTCTTCTGGAATGAATTAACATTTCCTGATTAAACCACCAATCGGATTGAATAGTCTTAAAGTGAACAAGTATTGCTTCTTCTTTGTTCGTCGTAGCAACGATTGGTTGGTCAAGTCCATAGAGAGGATCGAGTGTATAAAGGGCGCTTCGTCCTTTATATCCGTTTTTCGTTCCTACAAAGTTTGAGACTATGGTGTAGCTTTGAGCACCAATAGCCACTGCATCCCAAATTGGCATACTTCCTGTCGGATAAGTATTAGCTGATAAACTTGTGTTAATCTCCATATCTCCACCATATTGGCCGTTCCAAGCGGAAGGAATAGCAATAATATCGGCTCGTTTCACAGATAGAACTCCGGCCGCTTCAGGAAATGCGGCATCTTCTCCAATCAGAATACCTACTTTTCCAAGTGTCTTGCTTTCAAATACAGATAATGCATCACCAGTAGAAGCCCAAATTTTATCGCTTGAGCTAAGATGTGTTTTACGGTATTTGCCTGCAACGGTTCCGTCTTTTTCGATTAAAACAGCTGAATTGTAGAGCTTGCCGCCATCAGATTCCATAAACCCGTACACAATTGCTGTGCCGTACTGCTTCGCAAGATTTTGCATAAAAACAAGCGTTGCTCCATCAGTTGATTCCGCATATTCATTAAGTTTACTAGAATCTAGCAAATCTGGTGGGCCTATTAAAGAAAGCTCCGGCATCACAATAAGATCAAGCGATTCATTTTTTTGTTTGGCTTCTTCCGTTTTTTCTTGAATAAGTTTCTCAATCTTTACTTCATTTGCCATTTTATCCCCAACTACCGGCTCGTATTGGAGTGCAGCTGCGGTTATTTCTTTAGGCTTAGTAGATTTGGTATAATCCCAAGGTGCTGTATACAGTGCTAAGTCTTTATAAAGTTCAGGTCTACGCTCAAAAAGGCGTTGCTTATTCGCATTGTGATACTGCTTCGGGTCCACATCAGCCATAATAATTGTCGTCGTCAATACGTCATCACTTGGTTTCATTATAGCAGGTGCTTCCGCAAGCTTCTTACCTTCTGGTGACCAAGTTGCACTTGCACCAACCATGTGGAATCCATTTTCTGTATTGGAACGGTTGGCGCTAACGATATAAACACCGTTCTGCATAGCACGTGCGGGCAATGCAGATATAGCTTGTGCTGAAGAGTTTGTCGGAAATGCTATGATATCTGCTCCCGCAACCGCAGCTAACCGCGCAGTTTCGGCATAAGCGGAATCCATGCAAATGTTCATAGCTATATTTCCAATTTCCGTGGCGAATACAGGAACGCCCAGATTTCCCCATGCAGCCCAATGCTCTTCTGTTTCCCACTGCTGGGTTTTGCGAAACCTTCCAATATAACCTTCGGGTCCTACTAAAGCGGAAGAATCATAATAAAGATCGGTAACTGCATCTTTTTCAGCCATTCCAAAAGCAACATAAGCATCATATTTTTTCGTTAGCTCAGTGAATCTATCTGTCGCTTTCCCCGGAAGCGTATCGACATAAGGTGCAATGGCTTGCCTGTCTTTATAATAATATCCGGTTGTGGACATCTCTGGTGCTACAACTAGTTTAGCCCCGGCTTGGAAAGCAGATTCAATTTCTTTATACAAGGCATCTATGTTTTTATCCCTTTCATTCAACAGAGGATTGAATTGTATGGAAGCAACTTTAAACGGTTTTAACTGCGCTTGTCGATCCTGGTAGTAATCGTTTATATGATTTAGTACCATTTGTGCTTGAACCTTAGATAATATTTTTCCATAACCGAAAATCGCTTGTGAATAGCCGTTCATCAGTTTTGCTTTTGCAACACCACCGATGGCGCCAGCATAAGCATTAAAGCTTTCTACGTCCGTAAAAGCAGAAGCAGCATCCTGCAAATGTAGCAATGTCTGAATGATTTTTGCCCCCTCTTCACGGGTAACAGAGCTATTACCACCCTCAATTGTTGGAATCAATACTCCCCATTTCGTAGCAGTTTGCTTAATTTGAGAAATAAATTCCGTACGAGAAATAGTATCTTGACCCGTTGTTGCATCAGTTTGTGCAAAGGTCAGTCCTGGAATTCCAAGTAACATACTTGCAATAATAAATAAACTCAGAATGCTTCGATAACTGCGGTTCATTACAATTCGCTCCTTTTTTAAATGTATTAATAAATTAATGTCATGTTTATTTACATACAATAAACTAGGTATGCATTTAATGTTATAAAACATAACATAATTATCGGAGAAAGAAAACCGCCTTATGATTTTTTCACAAAATATACATATGTATTGAAAATGAAATAGACCAACCACGATTCGGCTACGAATTCGGAGGTTTGGTTGTCTCGATTTAAAGATGGCATAAACCCGATCTGTAATACAGGAAGCTGGGGAGCAGAGTTTTATGAAGTAGCTCCGTTGCCTGGGGACATTGTAGTCAAGAAGCATCGATTTAGTGCATTTATTAATA
>JAQBPR010000118.1 GCA_028287395.1 Bacilli bacterium | reverse complement strand
GCGTTCTTTTTTTAATTAAAATGGCACATTGATTCTCCGCATAAAACTTGATATATTTTGGTTAAACATTTCAGGAGGAAAAGACCGATGTCTAACATACAGCCTTATCGCATTCTGCTTTATTATAAATATGTCCATATTGCCGATTTCGAGGAGTTTGCCAAGGAGCATCTGCAATTTTGCAAAGAACTTGGCGTGAAGGGCCGCATTCTCGTTGCGGAAGAAGGCATTAACGGAACGATTTCGGGAACGGTAGAACAGACCGATGCCTATATCCAATATATGCATAACCATCCTTTGTTCCAAGATATGATTTTCAAAATTGACCCCTCTGAAGGACACGTTTTCCAAAAAATATTTGTCCGTCCCAAAAAGGAATTGGTCACTTTTCGCTTAGAGGAGGATGTGGATCCCAATGTCTTAACCGGAAAGCATCTTTCCCCTAAGGAATTTTATGACAAGCTGCAGCAGGATGATGTGATTGTGCTGGATGGACGGAATTATTATGAATTCGATGTCGGTCATTTCCGCAACGCCATACGTCCTGAAGTGGACTCGTTCCGTGATTTTCCCGATTGGATTCGTCAAAACCTCAGTGAATATAAAGATAAACCGATTTTAACCTATTGCACAGGCGGCATCCGTTGCGAAAAATTGTCAGGTTTTTTGCTCCAGGAAGGATTTAAAGACGTTTCACAGCTTGAAGGCGGAATCGTAACCTATGGTAAGGATGAAGAAGTAAAAGGGCGCCTTTTTGACGGAAAGTGCTATGTATTTGATGAGCGAAAAACAGTGCCGATTAACCAAACAGAAGAAGATATTGTCGTGGGGCACTGCCATCACTGCGGAAAATCGGTGGATCGCTTTATAAATTGCGCTAATGATTACTGTCATCTCCAGCATATTTGCTGCACGGAATGTGAAGAAACACATAAAAGCTTCTGCTCGGATGCCTGTGAACAATTCGAGTTAAGCCGCTATGAAGGTTAAATTCTTTTTCATAAATGAGGATCGTTAATGCAGGAAGTTTGCTTTCGCGTGCTGAATTATATAAGGAAACACAATACAGTTTGAGCCCATTGAGGCATACAGTTTAGGAGGTTTTCGCTTGGAAATACCCAATGAACATAGTATTCAAGAAACTAGAATAAAAGAGGATCTACGCCCTGAGGATATGCTAAGGGTCATATTTGATTACACAGGTAAAATAGCGAATGAACGGCATTTAGACAGCGTGCTTCTATTAATGGCCAATATGGGTAGAGAAATGATCATATCCGACCGCTGCAGCGTTTGGTTAGTGGATCACGCCAAAAACGAATTATACACCACGGTTGCTCATGGAGTAAGCGGCATTCGTATTCCATTAACCGCGGGCCTCGTTGGGCAATCAATTAGCTCTGGAGAACCCATCTTTATTGATGACGCCTATGAGGATATTGAATACAAAGAAGTATTGGAAATCGGGGCATTGGCTGTTGATAAAAGGACAGGCTATCGCACGAAGGCTTTAATGGTCGTCCCCTTCCGCAACAATGACGGTATCATCATTGGAGCTTATCAGGCCGTGAATAAATTAACCGTCTCGGAAACATTTTCGATGAAAGACTTGGAATATTTAACTCTTGCTGCATCTTATGCAGGAAAATCGCTAGAATCCGTGCAGCTTCACAATGAAATTGAAGAAACGCAGCGTGAAATTATTTTTACAATGGGTGAAATTGGCGAAAGTCGTTCTAAGGAAACAGGTAATCACGTAAAACGCGTCGCGGAGTATTCGTATCTGATTGCTAAAGGCTTAGGAATGGATCAGGATGAATGCGATCTTATAAAAATGGCATCTCCGATGCACGATATTGGCAAAGTCGCCATACCTGACGCTGTATTGAAAAAGCCTGGGAAACTTGATGAAGAAGAATTTAAAATCATGCAGTCTCACACAGATATAGGTTATGGACTATTAAAAAACTCTTCACGTAAAATATTAAAAACTGCCTCAATTCTAGCTTATCAGCATCATGAGAAATGGAATGGCAAAGGCTATCCGCAAGGGCTCAAGGGAGAAGAAATACATATATATGGGCGAATTACTGCTATAGCAGACGTATTTGACGCATTAGGAAGCGAACGGGTTTATAAAGCGGCTTGGGAGCTTGACCGCATCTTAAACTTATTTAACGAAGAACGCGGCCATCATTTCGATCCGCAAATTGTCGATGTATTTATGGAGCAATTACCGCAAATAATCAAGGTTCGCGACGAATACACAGATATTTAGCTGTCTGACATTAGTATCGAGCACTCTCCTGCTGGTTCACTCCCCCAATATAAAAGGAATTGATCTCCATTCGCTACTGTACCTACCCCTGCAGGGGTTCCGGTATAGATTAAGTCGCCTTCTCCTAAACCGAAGGTTGCTGCACAATAATCTACAATAGCTTGTAAATGGAAGATCATTCCGCTTATGTTTCCACGCTGTACTTCCACTCCATTTTTACGCAGAGAAAAATCAATATGCTTCGCAGCTTCTTCCCCTAAAAAAGGACGAAAGGGACCGATCGGCGCTGACTTCAAAAACCCTTTGGCGGCAAGCCAAGGATGACCTTTCTTCTTCAACTCATCTTGAAGATCTCTTAGGGTAAAATCAATCCCCAGAGCAATTTGATCTACTAATTCATCGACTGTTATCCCCTCGACGTAGCTTTTACCAATGTGCAAAACGAGCTCCGCTTCGTAATGAATTTCTCCTTGGTTGCTGGGCAGCTGAAGCATTTGACCTTCCATTGCGATCAATGCATGCGTTGGCTTCATAAAAAACAGCGGGTAATCGGGAACTGCATTACCCAATTCTGCCGCGTGCTGCGCATAGTTCCTACCGACACAATAAATATTACGGATATGATTCAACATGGGATCACTGCCTTTTTCATTATTTGAGTTAAGGTGTTTCTACGATTTGTCCATCTGGCTTGATTTGTGCATGAAACGATACGGTTGAAATTCGCGCAAATAGCTTATTGCTTTGTTCTTCGGTCATTTTTTCCGGTTTGGCCCATTTTGTATAAATTGGAATGGCGCTCATTGTACATTTGCGGTCCTTAGTGCAGGATGCATTTAAGATCATCGTATCCAATGTTTCCGGTACATTGTTCGTTGTAAAAATGAAATTACCCAAACTATAAGCGATCCATTTTCCCTTATACGATTCCATCCCTTGCAATACATGCGGATGCCCTCCAACGACCAAATCGGCACCTGCATCGATATAACGGTGAGCTAAATCGGTTTGATAGGCTTCCGGCTTATCATTACGTTCAACTCCCCAATGTGTAACGACAACGACCAAATCAGCTTGTGTCCGCGCTATTTCAATGGCTTTAACCGGCAGGGTATAATTGTAAGTATCCGCAACACCAGGGTGATTTACGCCTGCTTTCCATGAATTATCCGGAACGATATGACTAAAGCTTAAAAAAGCAATTTTGATTCCCTTTTTTTCAATTATAACCGGTTGAAAAGCTTCATTCGCATCGTGACCCGCGCCTATATGCTTAATCCCTGTTCGATCCAAATATTCCATCGTATCGAGTAAGCCTTGCTCTCCATAATCCATCACATGATTGTTGGCCAAATTAACCAAATCCACACCGGCTGCTGCCAATGCAGGAAGAGCAAGCGGCGAAGAACGATAAATGTATTCCTTTTTTTGCTCCGTGCCTCTATCCGTTACTGGGGTTTCCAAATTTGCAATGGTTAGATCCGGCTGCTGCAAATAATTTTTTACGTCTTTATAAGGATAATCATAGCCATTTTGCTTCATCAAGGTTTCGACTCCACTTGCCAAAAGCACATCTCCGACAAAAGCCATTTGGACGCTGTCCGGATCGTTTCCAGCTGCCGTTAAAGCTGTTACAGAAGGAGTTGGCTTCTGCGAAGTTTTTGGAATTGTTGAAACAACTGGCTTGCTTTCTGCAGGATGAAGTGATTCTGAAGGGAGGCCTTGCCCTTGTTGATTTCCAGTAGTATGGAACCAAATAACACCACCACAAACAATTATAAAAATCACGAACATAATAACAGTCCCTCTAAGCATCCATTTATGGCGAAGCTTGTTGCGTTCTGTTTTGAGCAATTGTTTACGCGAACGCATCATACCATAGTTCCCCATTTCCGTAAAACCGATCTTTTTGCATCTCCTCTTCCATTTTCCACATTAGCTAAGGTTTGTCAATTAGTAAGGGCGAAAGAATATTGCAGGTGCTGAGCGCTTTCCAAATTACGGTATCCAAGCTACTATAATAAAAAATGAACTTATTGATCTATTTATGATAAAGATTTTACATCGAATAGTCCTCGTTTACTATTTACAAACAATCTAAATGATCAAATTGAAGTTGCTTATACGATTATACCTGCTTCAGATAAGGATACAGTCATGAAACATA
>JAQBPR010000104.1 GCA_028287395.1 Bacilli bacterium | reverse complement strand
CCACCTGCTGCTGCTACAAGCGCCGAGGCTGTCGATATATTGAATGTCTCCGCACCGTCTCCGCCTGTTCCACAGGTATCTAGCAAGTTAGTTTGCTCTGTAAGAACACGATCCGCTTTACTGCGCATCGATTCGGCAAATCCAGTAATTTCTTCGCTTGTTTCCCCTTTCATTCGCAGAGCGGTAACTAGACTGGCGATTTGAGCTGGACTGACTGAGCCTTCCATGATATCGGACATCACTTGCCGTGCTTCCGTTCGCTCTAAACTGAGTCCACCCACGATTTTGGCAATCGCTTGTTGCACCGTAAATTGGTATTCCATCTATACTTTCCCTCCTAAAATAGGCAGATTATGAGTTAACATAATAATCTTGATTGATTACGGATAGGTTTGGTTTATGCGCAAAGATGATTTCCGCCATGCGGATCGATTTAAGCAATGCTTTTGCTTTATTTACCGTTTCCTCAAACTCCTTTTCCGGCACAGAATCCCAGACGATCCCAGCTCCTGCTTGAACATAAGCCTTTCCATGCTTAAAAATAATCGTTCGTATTGTAATGCACGTATCCATGTTACCGGAAAACCCTAGATAGCCGATCGCTCCAGCATATGCGCCTCTTGATTCATTTTCCATTTCAGCGATAATTTGCATCGCACGCAGCTTTGGCGCCCCAGAAACCGTACCAGCCGGCATACAAGACAAGAATGCGTCAAAAAAGTCTTTATCGCTGCGAATTTTACCAATGACATTGGAAACGATATGCATGACATGCGAATATCGTTCGACTTCCATAAACGAATCGCATTTTACACTGCCGAATTCAGAAACGCGTCCCAAATCATTTCGTCCTAAATCAACGAGCATTAAATGCTCTGCTCGCTCTTTTTCATCGGCCAGCAATTCCTTTGCCAAGGCTAAATCTTCTTCTGCAGTCGCGCCGCGCGGCCTTGTACCCGCAATCGGTCGTGTCTCCACCTTTTCATCCTCCACGCGAACAAGAAGCTCCGGTGAGGTCCCGACAATGACTTCATCATCCATTTTCAAACAATACATATAGGGCGATGGATTCATCGTACGCAACACGCGGTACACATGAAGCGGTGAAACATCGGTCGTTACTTCAAAGCGTTGGGATAGCACGACTTGAAAAATATCTCCAGCACGTATATATTCTTTCGCTTGTTCCACATTAGCCATATACTGCTCTTTAGTCACATTGGATTGAATTTCTCCAAGCTCAACATCTGTTGGTATTGGATGATGGGCTAACGGAGAACCCAATTGCGGGCGTCTCAAACGCTCCACTGTAGCGTCAATTTTATCGCATGCTTCTTGATAAACTTGGGCAATTTCAGCATCTGTAGCAAATGGAGGAACATGCACATTCGCAATGACTTTAATTTGTTGTTTAAAATGATCGAATGCAATCACTTGATCGCAGAACATAAATTGAATGTCATTCATTTGCAGATCATCCAGCCGATGCTTCGGAAGCTTCTCGTAATATTGCAGCAGATCATATCCGAAAAAACCAACCGCGCCACCCGTAAAACGCGGCAATTCAGGTAATGAAGGGCTAGAATAAGAGCGCAAATAGGCTTTTAACACTTCGATTGGCTTTTCATCTGTCATTTTCTGTCCCTGAGCGCCTTCAATCATTGTTTTTCCGTTTTTGGCATGGATCATTAGAAAAGGATCCGTACCAATAAAGGAATATCTCGCCCATTTGACGCCGCCTTCCACGCTTTCCAGCAAGAATGCTTTGGGCTCATCGTAAAAATGCTGAAACACGCGAATCGGCGTTTCCGTATCGGCCATCAAATCGCGCGCAAGCGGGATAAGATTATAGTCTTTAGCCAACCGGGTGACTTCTTTCAGTTCTAGTGAATACATCATAAGATCGCTCCTTCGCTTCTTCAATAAAAAAACCTCTACATCAAAGTAGAGGTGTACGTGTTTACATTGAAATTTCGTCCGAAACAATGAAAATAAAACAAGCTCTATAAAAAAGCTGTCCTATCCTATACCCTCGGCTCTGCTCATCTCAACTCAACACAACTAAAACACTCTTCTCAACTCTGCTCTACATCAATATACAACAAAAATATTAAGAACGTCAATTCGTTTTGTGTAGAATTAAAGAGTCTGTTTAAAAAGCTGGACTTTAGTCAGTGATAACTAGTTTTTCACAATATCGGGACGCAAAATTTTTGCCTCGTTTAAATAAATGTGGTGGATTTGTTGTTGATTTTTAGGTGTGTTGATATGAACCATCAGGCGAATACATAAAGGCAAGCTAGGTTGAACTGGAATTTCCAAAGAGCACATTAAGGGTACTAACTCCCATCCCTGCATTTGTCGAATCGCACGCGCTGGGAATGTTGCGGTTAAATCTTGTGTTGTTGTTACAAAGACACTGCAAATATCTTCAGGAATAACTTGATTATCAAGCACGATTTGTTGCAATAATTCAGAGGTAGCTTGTAAAATTTCTTTTTCCTCATTGTGCTTAACGGTCGTCGCACCGCGAATCCCTCGAACCCACATCGTTTACGCCTCCCGTTTTAATTGTTCTAATACTGATTTTATTTGATCAATGGTCACCTGATGATTAATCTCCACTTTGCCAATTTCTGTTGGTATTATAAAAGTCATCAGACCTGCGTTGAATTTTTTATCATGCGCCATGGCAGCTATAATTTTTTCATTATCAAAATGAACGGGAAGCTGAGTCGGCAATCCAAGCTTCTGTAATATTCGTTTCGTTTCTGTATAAATATGCTCGGGGTTACCTAAAGCAACAGATAACAATGCCGCACCAACCATCCCAATAGAAATGGCTTCACCATGCATCAATTCATTGTAATTCGCCACAGCTTCTAACGCATGACCAATCGTATGCCCTAAATTCAATATGGCGCGCAAATCATTTTCTCGTTCATCCTGGGAAACAACGATAGATTTGATCCGACACCCATGATACAAGGCAAACTCTAGCGCTTCAGAATCTAAAGCTAGCAGCTTCCAAGCATTCTGATCAATCCAAGCTACAAAATTAGCATCCCAAATGAATCCGTGCTTAATGACTTCAGATAAACCTGCGATGACATCGCGTTCAGGAAGCGAACGCAAAGCAGCAATATCGTAAAGCACCAACTCCGGCTGATGAAATGCCCCAATAATATTTTTCGCTAAACGATGGTTTACCGCAACCTTCCCGCCAACACTGCTGTCATGCGCCAAAATAGTCGTTGGAATTTGCACAAACTTAATTCCGCGCATATAGCTCGCAGCAACAAATCCGGCTAAATCGCCGACAACACCGCCACCAAGTGCAACAATCGTTGATTTACGATCCAATCCAGCCTCCAAAGCGGCTGTTATAACATCCTCGAACACCGTCAAGGACTTCGATTTTTCTCCAGCGGCTATGACATATGAATGGACTTGAAAACCGCCTAGCTGTAAAAGCTGTGTTACTCGCTCTAGATGAACCGCAGCAACATGCTCGTCTGTAACGATTAAAACAGGAGATAATTCGCTAATCCGATGCTTGACAAATAAACTTGAAATATCTTGCAGAATGCCTTCGCCAATATAAATCGGATAAGTGCGTTCACCCAATTCCACTTTTAATTCCATCATTTTAGTATCGCTCCACTTGTGCTTTATAATTAGCCAAATTCGCATGAATTTCCTCAATGGAATCTCCACCGAATTTCTCTAAAAATGCTTGTGCAACTTCCCAAGCCACCACATTTTCCATGATCACTCCAGCAGCGGGAACTGCACAAGTGTCAGAACGTTCTACCTGCGCAGTAAAAGCTTCCTTTGTGTCAATATCTACGCTTTGCAGTGCTTTATACAGCGTCGAAATCGGCTTCATTACACCTCGCACTACAATAGGCTCGCCTGTGGTCATGCCGCCTTCAAAACCGCCTGCGCGATTCGATGCGCGATAAAACCCTTGCTCCTCAGTGTACATAATTTCATCATGTACCTTAGAGCCTCTTTGTTTGGCTGCTTCAAAACCAATCCCAAACTCAACACCTTTAAAAGCTTGGATAGAGAGCACGGCTTGCGCAATTCGCCCATCCAGCTTGCGATCCCATTGTACATGGCTTCCCAATCCCACAGGCGCTCCTTCAACAATGACTTCAATAATTCCACCTAACGTATCCCCGTCTTCTTTAGCAGCATCAATCGCAGCAATCATTAGACGCTCAGCTTCCTTATCTACGACACGTACCGGAGATTCTTCGGTTAAACGAAGCAATTCCTCTGCAGGCAAATCCGATCTTTGCGCAACAACTTCACCGATCCGAAGCACTTGTCCCGCAACTTTAATTCCAAACTCAGCAAGCAATTGGATAGCTACGGCTCCACAAGCAACACGGGCCGTCGTTTCACGCGCACTCGAACGCTCTAATATGTTTCGTAGATCCTTTTGATTGTACTTTAAACCACCGTTTAAATCAGCGTGTCCAGGACGTGGACGATGCACTCTGCGACGTCCTTCGTTATCTTCCTCTACAGGTTCAATGCTCATAACCTTGGTCCAATGCTTCCAATCGTTGTTTTCAACGACTAGCGCGATTGGAGCTCCAGTGGATTTACCGTGGCGGACGCCACCTACTATATTCACAGTGTCTTTCTCAATTTGCATCCGCAAACCGCGACCATAGCCTTTTTGACGACGATGCAATTGAACATTTATCTGTTCTGCGCTAATTTGCAGATTACTTGGCATTCCTTCAATAATCGCAGTAAGCTGTGGTCCATGTGTTTCTCCGGCTGTTAAATATCTCATTTAAATCCCCCTAATTCATACCCATTCCTATGACGTTCCTCAAACGCTTTAGCGCTTTTATGTGCTAATTATAGTATAGCTCTCCTATTTTGACAAGAAAATAGACGGAGTATAGCGGTCGAGACAACACAAAAGCGTCCTTTTTTCGCAAGATACGAATAAAAGACGCTACCCGATGTTTTACAATGAAGTTGATCGAAAATAAATGTGAACATTTTCGATCAACTTAACCATTTATCGATTGCTTACGAAAAGAATCTGGTGGTTCATCCTTTTGGGGATCGTTAACCATTTCCAAAATCTTAAGCGAGTCTATTCCTAAAATTTGCGCGCATTCATGAATCGTAATAAACCCTCTACGATAGGCCGTAATTACCTTTCGCTTATCCATATATTACCCTCCTAAAGTTTTGCGTTCTTTGCAAAACTCGCTCCGAAAGCATAATCTAAGTTTTCTTAAGAAAACTTGAGCTTACGCTTAGTATAGGAATATATGGAAATGGTTATTCACGGAATATTATTTCTTTCGATAAAAAAAAGTGTCCGCTGCTTCCAGCATATATTGACCTGGCGAGAAGATTTGCTCCGTACTTCCGACAAATAGAATTCCACCTGGTCTTAATGCTTGGGCGAATTTTTGATAAAGCAAATGCTTGGCTTCCTCCGTAAAATAAATCATCACATTTCTGCAGACGATTAAATCATGATTTGGCTCGAATATATCAAGTAATAAGTTTTGTTTTTGAAATTTCACTGCACGTTTTAGATCATCCGTTACACTATAAATGATACCGTCTTGCTTAAAGTATTTTTTTAAATAACTTACAGGAACATCGCGAATGGAACGATCCAGATAAACGCCATTGCGCGCTTTTTCCAATGCTCCGTCATCAATATCCGTTGCCGACAATTGAATATCCTGCAGGCCGCCGCGTGTTTCAGCAATAATCATTGCAAGCGTATAAGGCTCTTCACCTGTAGAGCAAGCTGCACTCCAGCATTTAAGCCGACGGTTACGCTGCAGCATTTCCGGAATGAACTTTTTTTCAAGCATTTCCCAACGATTCGCATTGCGCCAAAACTCCGAAACATTGATAGTCATACGATCCAAAAATTCATAGAGCAATTCGCGGCTTTTGGCAATGGCTTCGAAATAGGTCGCAAAAGTCGGAAAACCTTTTTTAGTTCGTAAAGTGGTCAGCCTTCGTCTCATCTGAGCTTCTTTATACTGGTTCAAATCTATGGTAGTTAACTCTTTTATTTTCTTAACAAAATAAGCGAAATCCTCATCCTCACCCATGTGGCTACACCCACTTTGCTATCGTTTTTTCATATTGGATGATTTCTTCAGGTTTGAAGATGTTGCCGATTTCCCTTTCTGCACTTTCTTTGGAATCAGAGCCATGAATTAAATTCATCTCTGTACGCAAAGCGTAATCTCCGCGAATCGTTCCAGGTAAAGCGTCAATCGCACTCGTCTTGCCAATTAAACCTCTAGCCAAGGCAATCACTTGATCACCTTGCCATACCATCGCAAATACCGGACCCGAAATAATGAAGCCAAACAACCTTTCATAAAAAGGCTTCCCGATATGTTCAGCATAATGGAACTCCGCTTGTTCCTTTGAAATAACAAGCAATTTACTAGCAATCAATTGAAAGCCTTTGTTTTCAAACCGTTTCACCACTTCTCCAATTAATCCGCGTTGTACAGCATCTGGTTTAAGCATCAAAAACGTTCTTTCCATCTTTGTTCAACCCCTTATTTTTTAATAGTTAGTAAGAACGATTTCCCACAAAATGGGCGATTCGCACCAAATCCTGCTTTGCTTGAATATCTGGCAGGTCTGTAAGTGCTGCAATGGCTTTTTCAATGTAGCGTGCAGCCATAGCCTCTGCTCGAGCGATTCCTCTGCTATCTCGGATCATCCGCACAAAAGTATCCACATTGGTCTGTCCGTCCAGTACATGAATTCGCTCAATTTCCTTAAGTAATGCTTCACGCAACTGTGGCTCTTGTAGAGCAAATATAATCGGGATCGTCATATTGCCTTGCTTTATATCGCTGCCTGGGGGTTTTCCAATTTGCTGTTCTGTACCACAAAGATCCAGAATGTCATCGCGGATTTGGAATGCCATCCCTACATTATAGCCAAAAAGATAAAGTTTTTGCGAAATCGATTTTGGCGCATTTGCCGCAATCGCGCCCAATTGGCAGCTAATCGCAATTAACAAAGCAGTTTTTCGTTTAATTCGCAATAAATAATCACGAACGGTTTGTCCTGTATGAAAAAAGAAGCGAATTTGTTCCATCTCTCCGATGCACATTTCTACGATCGCTTTAGACATAATTTGATGCACGGTTGGATTCGATAATTGAGTCACCACTCCCAATGCTTTAGCAAAAATATAGTCACCCGTATACATCGCAATTCGATTGTCCCATTTCGATTTTACGGTCAATTGTCCTCGTCGCGTATCGGCATCGTCAATCACATCATCATGAACTAAGGTAGCCATATGAATTAGCTCCATTGGAACAGCGATGTGTTTTAATTGCTCCAGACTGTAATCATTGAATTGACCAGATAGCAGCACAAAAACAGGACGAATCCGTTTACCCCCCGCTTTAAGCAAATGAGCTGACGTTTCACGCATAATCGTATAATCCGAATAAATGCTTTTTTCCAGTTCTCTTTCTATGTAATTCATGTCTTTTTTCAATCTAGCGTAAATATCTAAAATTTTCATTCTTTCACCTGTATCGCAGATTTATCATGCCATATTTGGATCGCTACTTTATGTTTTAAAAGCCCCAATTCAAAAGCGTAATCATAATAAAGCTGCAGACCTTCCCATTGTTTCGCAGCAAAATCATAATTTAACTGGGTAAAATACCGCTGCCAATACGATACATTGCCGCCGATGGTTTCTTGAGCGTCTTGAACCATTGGACTTATGTCCTGCAAGCTTTTATGTTTGCTTTCCAAAAACGCTCGATAAATGCGGGCAACAAGCTCAGGCTGCTGCTGCACAATTTGCTTGCGTACCGCCCAAACTGCGAATGACATCCATTTCCCTGTCGCTCTCCGCCACATTTCACCCAAATCCATTACCTTATAAGGATGGATACGCCACTGCGCTCGAATCGCATCGTCTCCAATCAATAATGCGGCATCGTTTTGCTCCATCATATCATCCAATGATGGAGATGCATACTGATAACGAGGACGAACCCCACTAAATTTGGCCAATAAAATTTTCAATAAATTAACCGATGTTGCCGATGTAGTTGGAAGTGCTACCGTACCTTGTCCTAACTCAGAAATAGGCTGTAGATGAAACAATAAAATCGATTGAACTGCACCGAACGCACTGACCGATAAATCTGGAAATAAAACATAATCTTCAAAATTTTCGCCATAGGCAAATGAGGAAATAGGACCCATGTCTATTTCGCCTTTTGCCATAGCTTGATTTAAATGGGTAGGCACTTGCTTGATGAATTCAACTTCACCTGTAAATTCACTATGTGGAAAATGATAAAAAATCGGCCAAACATTCGCGTAATTAATTCTCCCAATCCGAATAGGCTGTTTTTTATTCATGCCTTCGTTTCTCCCCATCTTCTGTACAAATTATGCTCTATATCGATACTATCTAATACTTTGCCCACGAGAAAATCAATCAGCTCGTCCATCGTTTGCGGTTGATAATAAAAGGCAGGCATCGCTGGAATCATTTTCACACCGATTCGAGTCAAGGTTAGCATGTTTTCCAAATGTATTGTATGCAGCGGCGTTTCTCGCGGAACCATAATAAGTGGTCTACCTTCT
Source organism: Bacilli bacterium (assembly GCA_028287395.1). Taxonomy (GTDB): domain Bacteria; phylum Bacillota; class Bacilli; order Paenibacillales; family NBRC-103111; genus Paenibacillus_AC. The sequence goes on along the minus strand of JAQBPR010000104.1, from coordinate 78,763 downwards.
TTAAGGACAACATCTGCGGTCCTCTCCAGCAGGTTGTCCGAAGCGCCATGGGCAATAGCTGATAACGTCCCCATGGAGCAAGGCATAATAATCATGCCTTCCGTACGAAAGGAACCACTGGCCACACTGGCGCCGATATCTTGAATGGGATGATAAATCAACGTTCCCGTTCGTTGATTGAAGTGTTGCTCTAAAGCTTCTTGACGACGGGTTACATCCCAACCAAGCTCATCTCGGATAACTCGCCAGCCTGCATCGGTCACGAGTAAATGCACCGTTTTGCCTGCAGATAGCATGAACTCACAAAGTCGGATCCCATAAATGACACCGCTGGCACCTGTTATGCCAACTACCCAAGGTTTTTCCATGGTCAACGCACCACCATATCAATCCAGGTAAAAGCAAATACAAGGACGCTAAGCACACCGTTCATCGTAAAAAATGCCGTATTCAGCTTTGAAAGGTCTTTAGGTGAGACAAGACGATGTTCATAAATCAAGATTAAGTAAGCTAATATGATACCGGCAAAATAAACCCAACTAAGATCCGTCAGAAAATATAAGCTCATGAAGCCAACAGCCGTTAAGAAGTGAAAAAATTTAGCAATGATTAGCGCCTTAGCAATACCGAAACGACTAGGAATCGAATATAGGCCCTCTTTGCGGTCAAAATCAATGTCCTGACAAGCATAAATAATATCAAATCCCGCAGTCCAGAAAGCGACGGTAAAATAAAATATTAATGAAATTCCATCGATTTTCCCAGTAACTGCCACCCATCCTCCTAAAGGGGCTAACGCAATCGTTAATCCCAATATTAAATGACATGCCCAAGTAAATCGTTTCGTATACGAATAAAACACAAGAAAAAAAACTGCAAGGGGCAGCAATTTCATGCATAAGGTATTTAATTGGGACGTCGCAACAAACAGCACAATAAAAGCAATGACAATAAAAAGCAAAACTTCTTTTGAAGATAAGAGTCCGGCGGGAATAGCTCTGCCTGCTGTACGCGGATTTTTAGCATCGATCACTTTATCGACAACACGATTAAGACCCATTGCAGCACTTCTTGCCCCTACCATCGCCAAAGTAATCCAGCCAATTTGTGACCAATGAGGCAGTATGTTATTCAGCACCATAGAACCAAGAATGGCACCCATATAAGCAAAAGGCAATGCAAACAATGTATGTTCAAATTTAATCATTTCTAAAAAAATTTTAAACTTTTTTAGCACGTTCTCACTCTTCCCCCGCTGTTATTTTGCTTTCACTCCGATATGCAATGCGGCAATTCCACCTGTTAACGGATAGGCCTCAACTTCAGTTAAACCCACACTTTGAAAAATTTCAGCCAACTGCTTATGATTGGGAAATTGAATTAGTGATTCTGGTAACCATTTATATTGCTCGTAGCTTTTTACAATCAACTTACCAAGTAAGGGCAACACTCTTTGGAAATAAAAATAATAAATCGCTTTGAAAGGCTGCCAAGTAGGTTTGGATAATTCCAAGGAAACTATTTTGCCGCCGGGCTTAACTACGCGCTGCATTTCTTTTAAAACTTGAATTAAATCGGGAACATTGCGAAGCGCAAAACCAATGGTTGCATAATCAAATGAATTGTCTTCGTATGGAAGACTCATTGCGTTGCCGCGAACGAGTGTTATTTGCTTTTCCAACCCTTGCTCCTGCATTTTGCAAGCCCCATAATCAAGCATGTTTTGACTGAAATCGAGTCCAACAATCTTGCCTTTTTTGCTTTCTTGCGCGAGACTGATTGTCCAATCGCAGGTTCCGCAGCAAAGATCAATCGCCGTTTGACCTTCTTGGACATTCATCTTACGCATTGTAAACTTACGCCAATATTTATGGCGGCGGAAACTCAAAATATTGTTCATCAAATCGTATTTTGGCGCTATGCTTTCAAAAACAGAATGGACAAATTCCTCTTTTGACTTCATGTTTAGTAGTTCACCTCATTCTTTAACTGCTTGCAGCTTTGCTAAATAGTTTGTAAAGGGTTCGCAAATCTGCACTAATTCTTGCTTTAATTTATCCGAATCTAATTGCCGGATTTGCGTTAACATATGATTAATTTCTATTTCCAGCATCAGATAAAGTTGGAATAGGATATTGTATTTAAGCAGCAATGGTTTAAGCTTGTCTGCATCAGCCGTTTGCAGCTGTTTTTTTTCTTCCTTGTTAGCTAATTTAAAAATGTGCCAAAAAGCCCAGCCGCCATGAAAGTTCTGCATGCTTTCGCTTCGCTCAATTTCTTCTATTATGACCTCGCAGTGTGTAAATCCGCGTAAAATCTCAGGCCAACTCAGCAATAATTTACCCTCCATTAATTTTTGGAAGGAAAGGAAAAGCTGCATCTTAATATTCGCAGCTTGCAAAATGTAGTCATCCGCAGTTATTTTTAACTGTTTGATTTGCAAATATAAAGACATTTTCATCCGATTGACTTCGCAGATGGCAAATGATAACTGTTTGATCATTTCAATTTGACCCGATTGTGAAAGGATATTGTAAAAACGCGAGCTGAAATAATCACCAGCCAGCACCTTTAATTGACGAGCGCGCGCCTCTTTTTTTTCCTTTTGTTGATTTGAAACAGGCACCATATCGTGTGTATCCAACCCCATTTGGACCAGCGAGGTTGCAAGTGTATAAAGCTCATTATTTTCATTCAATTGGTCTTCTTTATGTAAAAAAGCCAATAACAGTCTAGCCCTGAATTCCGGAAAATTGGGCAAGTCTGTATGAATTTGAATCATATCATATTCCATATAAGGTTTTGTCATGTCTGAGATGCGAAAAGGGTTCATAAGTATGCCTCCAATAGCTAATCATTATATCATAAAAGGAAGCTTGGAACTAATCAATAAATTGCTCTTTCCACTTTTGAGTGTACGTGATTCGATAGTGAGATTGCAAATATTTTTGCATATTTATTGTGTTCAAGCCCGCATTTTTTTGATTTTTATCCGTGATGTTTTCTTTTCTGGAATCCATCGCTAAGATTAACTCATTATGTTTAGTTTGTATTTCTTTTTTTTCCATCACGCGTACTAACACTTGATTCACATTAGAAACACGCCGCAAGCCAAATTGCGATAATTCGAATAAATCATGATACACCATGGATTCCACGGTATTTCCGGGCTGAGAAAGTAAGTCAATCGATAAAATGGACTGCTGCCAGCTTACCTTAGTAATCTTTAATTGCAAAGGCAGTTTGGAGATATAATCCACAATATTATCTTCGGAGAGCTGTTTCCCTTGCGGATAAGCCGTTGTATTCATAGCCTTCCCCGTATCTGGGCTATCCCCTTGAACAATCCACGTTAATAAAAGCGCGATACATACCGAACAGATCAGCGTAAGCCAAATTCTAGTATAGGTCCCCATCCAGTTATCCCTCCCCATGCGACCAAGAACAATATCGATCAAAGTCATGGTCCTTCTTTCATCATATAATGAAAAAAAGCAGGCTATGCCTGCAGGGACAAATTATTCTTCTGTGTCAATAACCCCATACTTAGTCATAATGACTGCCTTGCCTCTTATTTTCACCGCTGAAGTGTGATCCGTAAATTGGGCAATCATGACCTCACCTTTGTCTAATTTCTCCGTATGATGAAATTTTGTGTCCTGACCACGGGTTAAACCAATGACATGCACACCATTATCTTTGGCCTTAATTACAAAATAATCGCCTTCGCTCATTCCAGATCCATCCCTTTCACATCCAACTTAAACATCACTTTACTTATGATGCTAAAAAAAAATGAGGATGTCAATCGAAAAAAATAAAACACAGCAAAAGCTGGCTCCCGAGAATAAGGAATCCAGCTTTTATGTCTATGAGACATTGGTTATTTAACTGCACCCGCCGTAATTCCGCTGGCAATTTGTTTTTGGAAAAATATATAGAATACTAAAGTTGGTAATGTAGCAATAAGCAATGCTGCGAATAAAGGTCCCCATTCCGTGCGGTACTGAAACTCGGCTTGCATAATAGCAACGCCGACCGGAACAGTATAATGGGTTGGATCATTAACTAAAATCGATCCGATAAAATATTCGTTCCAGTTAGATAATACATTTGTAATAGCTACTGTAACCAACCCCGGCTGCGACAATGGCAGCATGACTCGGAAAAATGTGCCGAAATAAGTAGCACCGTCAATTACCGATGCCTCTTCCAAATCCTTTGGCAATGATTTATAAAAGCCAATAAGGACAAAGATACCAAAAGGTAAAGTTTGAGCCGCATACACAAGGATCAGGCCTAGCTGCGTATTAATTAAATGAAGCTGTTGAATCAAGAAAAACAACGGAATAATCGCAAGCTGAAGCGGAATCGCCATAGAGGCAATATATGTCATAAACAATAATTTGCTTCCCTTGAATGCATATCTAGCCAAAACGTAAGCAGTTGAGGCCGCTAATAGCAATCCAAGTAAAGTACTGCCTGCTGTTACTTCAATTGAATTGAAAAAATAAGTGCCTAAATGATATTTGGTCCAAACATATGAAAAATTAGACCATAAGAAAGGGGATTTGGGAAATGCCCAAGGCGCATTTAAGAAAAATTGTTTATTGTTTTTTAATGCGTCAAGCAGCGTCCATATCAATGGATATAAAACAGCTACACTCCAAATAAGGAGAATCAACCAAAGAATAATTTTAAACAACGGATTTCTATTTGTCAGGTTCATGGTTCCCCTACTTCACTTTGTATTTTCATTGGCTTTAACTCATTTCAACAACTTCACGTTTCATAATTCTCTGTAAAACAACTGTCGTGAGAAGCGCCAAAATAAGAATCAGAACGCCAATGGCTGCTCCATAGCCGAAATGATATTGTCTAAAAGCCATTTGATACAAATAACTACCCATCACTTGCGTAGTATTATCTGGCCCGCCTACTGTCATAATCGTCACAATAACAAAAGAGCCATTCAACGTGGTAATAACAATAGAAAGGATGGAAACTTGAATTTGCTCCCAAATAAGTGGCAACGTTATACTACGGAACTGCCTCCATTGACTGGCACCGTCTATATTGGCCGATTCGTATAACGAAGCGGGGATATTCACTATTGCAGCGATCAGAAGAATCATATAAAATCCAATACCGGCCCAAATTGTTGGGGGCAGCAACATCCAAATCGTATGCTTCTCAAAGCCCAACCAATTGATATCAACGGTTTTATTTGTAAATAAAGATAAAAAAGCATTGAGAAATCCTATTTTGGTATTATAAATAAAATTCCATAACACGCCAATCACTACTACGGAAATAACATTCGGAATGAAGAATATAGCTCGGAAAAAGCCCGCACTTTTTAAACCGAAACGTGTTAATGCAACTGCGAAAAATGTGGCAAGAATCATTATTCCTATCACTTTGCCGATAACTAGAAAATAATCATTTCCAATCGAAGTCCAAATAATCGGATCTTGAAACATATCTTTGAAGTTATCAAATCCGATGTAGGACATTTTATTCGACATACCTGACCATTTATAAAAAGATTTTTCCAACGCCTGCACAACAGGATAAACTGTAAAGAGGCAAAAGAACAAAAAAGTCGGAATAATGAATGAAGCGATAAATATGATCCGATTCCATTGTATTGTTTTTTTCTTCATTCTATCTTCCCCGTCCCTACAGTAAAATTGCGAATGATGATTAAGTTGCTTACCTTAATCATCATTCGCGAAAATCATATCATTTTAAAAAGGCTTTGCAAGATTTATTTCTTAGCTTTAGCTGCTGCTGCACTAACACGTTTGATCCAGTCAGCAGGTTGGATTGTACCACTTGTCAAGGCAACGTCTGCATCCCACATAGCTTTGTCTAGATCATCTGGAATTGTGATTGAAGGAACAACCACTGTGTTATCTGAGCTTAAAGCTGCAACAGCATCTTTAATGTAAGGAGCTGCATTAGAGTTACTGATGTCTGCTTTAATGTTTGAAGGTGCTCCGCTTAACTCAGCGAATGAACCTGCTTGTTTCTTAGAGAAAATGAATTGTAAGAATGCTTTTGCATTGTCTTTGTTTTTGCCTTTAGCTGCAATGGCTACTGTTGCAGTTCCAGTGTTAGCTACAATTTTTCCGCCTTTATCTTGCGTAACGGAAGGAATTTCACCAAAGCTGAAGTCAGCTGGAACGTCTTTTGCCATTTCACCCGGCAACCATAATCCGTTTGGAATGAAGCCATCCTTATGCTGTAAGAATAATGTTTGTGAATCTGTGTGATTGATTGAAGTTGATGCTTTATCGATGAAACCTTTATCGCGTAATTCAACCAATTTGTTCAGTCCTGCAAGAATAGCTGGTTTTGCCCAAACATCCGGTTTCAAATCCGCAATATCTTGAAGAATGGAGTAATCGTTGTTATTAGCTGAAACGAAAGCTGGCAAAAGAATGGATCTTTGAATGTAGTACGGATATTTACCTGTATGAATGAAAGGTGTAATACCCGCTGCTTTAAGTTTAGCTGATGCGTCAAGGAATGAAGGCCAGTCTGTCGGCGCATCGATACCTTTATCTTTAAATAGTTTCTTATCCCAGAAAACACCCCATGTATTAAGAACCAATGGAACAGAGTAAATTTTCCCATCATGTTTTTCTGGAGCTTGCGCTAACAAACTAAGAATTTTGTCGCCGTCAACGTTTTTCGCGTCAGGGATCCATGAAGTCAAATCTTCCAATTGACCATCAGTTACCGCTTGGGCTTCATTGAATTCCGGTCCGTCAATGTAAACGAAATCTGGCGGGTTACCAGCGATCCAGCGCGGTTTAGTTTGTTCATTGATTTTAGGACCTGCAGTTTCAACAATTTTCAAATCAGGATTTTCAGCTTGGAATTGACCGATTACTTGTTTCCACCATTTGTCGCCATAACCACCGACAAAATATTGGATTTCCAGGTTACCCGTAAGTTTTGCTGGACCAGCTGCTGGTGCTTTTGTAGCATCAGGTGCTACAGTCGCTGCTGTTGTTGCAGCAGGTGAAGCACTGCTTGCCGTGTTTGTGCTGCTTGTTCCGCACCCTGCTAATAGGGTAAGAGTCATTGCACTGACAAGAGATAATGTTGCCCACTTTTTACTTTTCATTCTAATACCTCGCTCCCTTTTTTGTGGATCTGTTTGCTCTTCTTGCTTTTACTCCCAAACAATTGATAAGTGACAGACCTCTTCAAAAAGCAAAAAAAAGGCATGAGTTAGTGAGCTTAAAAAAGCTACAATAACTCATGCCCTTGCGGTAACACGTTATCACTTATTTGATTAGTTACAATATACTATAAACTTTCTAGTAAATCAACCGTTAAATTGAAATTAATTTATGTTAAATCTATTTTCGATGCTAAAAATGCTGTAATCGCCTCTATAGCTTCTTCTTCCCGTTCCCCTTCAGCAATCACCGTAACCGTATCACCATATTTGACTCCAGCAAGTAAAATATTAACTATACTCTTGGCACTGTATCGTTTCCCTTCTACCTTCAAATAAATCGAGCAGGGAAAATTTCTGGAGACCTCAACAAGTCTGCTTGCCGGTCTTGCATGGAGACCTAACAAATGATCGATCACGACTTCATGCTGCATAAGTTGAGCACCCCCATTCGAACATATTTTTATGGTTTACTTTGCACCATTAATTTCACAATAGCATCCTTAATTAGCTCGGATTGAACGCCAAAAATAACCTGTACGACTCCTTTTCCAAGTCGCATGACCCCTGAAGAACCTAATTCTTTCAAAAGATTATCATTAATCAGACGTTCGTCAATCAGTATTAGACGCAGTCGAGTAATACAGGCATCGATTCCAACTATATTCTCTGCACCACCGAGGGATACAAGCACTAACTTGGCATTCTGGCTTATAGTCCCACCTGAAAGATAAGGTGCTCGTGACGGAGCTGCTGCTTCATCTTCTCGCCCAGGTGTTTTCAAGTTCAGTTTAATAATGAGAAAACGAAATAAAAAATAATAAACAAAAGCAAAGCATAAACCTATGGGTATGATCAGTAATGGCTGGGTCGCTAATGGATAATTAATCACATAATCAATAAAGCCAGCTGAAAAACCAAATCCAAGTTTTATACCTAAGGAAGCAACAATATAGCCGGAAAGACCGCTTAATAATGCGTGTATGACATAAAGAACAGGAGCAACGAACATAAAAGCAAATTCTAAAGGTTCTGTAATACCTGTCAAAAACGAAGCAAATGCTGCTCCAAAAAAAATAGATCGAATCGCTTTTCGTTTTTCTGGCCTAGCCGTATGAATAATCGCAAGTGCTCCAGCGGGTAAGGCAAACATCATGATTGGATAAAAACCGCCCATAAACAGTCCTGCCGATTTGTCTCCAGCAAGAAAACGATACATGTCTCCTTTGATTTCATGACCTCCGGAATCTCTAAAGTCACCGATTTGAAACCAAGCAATATTGTTCAATACGTGATGCAACCCAAAAGGAATCAATAAGCGATTAGCAAAACCATAAATAGCCGCACCAATTCCGTTCAATCCAACGACCCATTGTCCAAAAACATCCAACTCCAGTTGAAGTGGACCCCAAATTAATCCGAGGGCAATGGCGACAATAACCATAACGAATGAAGTTATGATTGGTACAGATCGTTTACCGCTAAAAAAGCCAAGCCAATCCGGAAGCTGAAGCATATTAAATTTATTATAAATATAAGCCGAAACAACCCCGGCAACAATTCCACCAAGCACACCCGTATCCAAATTCAAAGTTTTGTCTACGATACCGGGAAAAGCCAAAGGCATTTTTAATAAAACGCTCTCTAAAACTTCATAGGCTATAACCGCTGCAAGAGCCGCTACCGCATCACCTGCTAGACCAATAGCTACGCCAACGGCAAAAATAAGGGGCAGATGATCTAATATTGCCGATCCTCCAGCATATAAAAAAGGGGCAATATATTGATTTATAAATCCACCCACTTTATCACCCAAGTGGAAATCTTTATTATAGTCGATACTCTTACCGAAACGCATCAATATGGCAGCGGCAGGAAGTGTGGCGACTGGAAGCATCAACGATCTCCCGATTTTCTGCAAAAATGCGAGCACAAAATCACCACTTTCATTGGCATTGTACTTAGACTATTTACGCATAAAAATTTCCATCATTGCAGGCTCGCCTGCTTTTACACTTTTGTAAGAACATTCAACATATGCTTCAATGTTTTCGTTCGCAATTACAATGGGAGTTAGCAGTGAATATCCAGATGCTGTGAGAAATTCTAAATCAAATTCAATTAATAATTGCCCGGCTTGAACGAATTCACCACTGGCAACATAAGCTGTAAATCCTCTACCTTGTAAACCGACTGTATTCATTCCAATATGAATAAGCAGTTGCAAGCCAGTTGGATGCTCCAATATAATAGCATGCTTTGAACTAACTAAATGAAGAACAGTCCCACTAAAAGGCGCCGTCAAAACTCCAGTGGATGGTTTGATTGCTACCCCGTCCCCCATACGTTTTTCAGCAAATATTTGATCTGGAATTTGTTCAAGCTGAATGACTTCGCCAGTTAATGGTGATAAAATGAGGATAGATTTGTAATTTGCTTTGGGCCATTTGCCGGTCATCGTCTTTTCTCCTTACTAATTCCCATATACTTGAAACAATCTATATAAATGCATAACCAAAAAGCCTATTTCGTCTTCTGGAACTTCACTTTGTAAATGTTCTTTCATGATTGAACTTAATTCAAGAGCAAGCTTATATTCTGCTTGAAAATTTTTTTTCATTTCATCTACAAATGGATTTTTAACAACCGTTTTCTGATTAATCCGTTCAATACTGAACCTAAGATGCGTAATTAGGCGTACGTAGTTGGCGCCTTCCTTTGGAATTTGAATAGATTTCCGTTGTTCAATAATTTCGATCATTTCGTTCGTCAAATTAGTAAATTTGACGAGCTGTCCTACTGAAACATTTGTGACTGCAGAATAAACATGGAAGGTTAAAAATCCAATTTCATCCTCTGGTATTTGAATTCCAAAAGCAAGATTAATCATCTCTGCTGCTTTTTCAGCGATTTCATACTCTTTAGGGTAACACATTTTTGTTTCATACAAGAATGGATTCACAATATCCATATCATTGCGTATGCGATAAATAGCAAATTGAATATGACTTGGTAAAGCCAAATAAACTTTATTTTGAACTTCTTTTTTAAATTCTGATTCCATTAAGGTAATAATTTTTTCTGAAATATTGATGATTTCCGGCTCAATTTCCTCTAATAAGGATTGATATTGCCTCAGTTGATTTCGGTCATCTAAGCGAAACCGCTTTTCAATACGCGGATCCTTTACATCAATCGACCCTCCATCCTTTAAAGCAAAACCGATTCCTTTTCCAAGCAGTACAAGCTCTTCACCAGAATGTTGATCTTTCGTTAAAACAACATTATTACCAATTACACGTTCAATTTTAAGGCTATTATCCTGGTTCATAGTTGTGAAATCACCACCTTTTTTTGCTCTAGAGGATATAAGCTGATTTAGAATTAAAATGAGCCAAAGAGAGATTTCTAAATTCAGAAATCTCCCTTATGGTATTGAATTTTGCTTGAAATTTGAATAGTATGTATCTATTTGACCTGAATCCGAATCGTTATCGTTTTATTATTATAAATAGCTTTAATCGTTGTTGATCCTTTTTTCAGGGCTGTCACAATTCCGTTATTGACCGTTGCGATGTTTTTATTATAAGTAGACAATTGAGCATCATTGGTTATTATTTGAGTATCCCCATTTTCATATATTGCTGTTATTTCTAAACCTTGAGTTTCTCCCACCTTTAATTTATATGCGATTTCATCAGATTGTAACTTAGTTAAACGTGGAATGACGTTAACCGTAACTGTTAATGTTTTACCTTGATAGGTACCCGTTAGTGTCGCAGTTCCTTTACCTACTCCAGTCACATTACTTCCTTTCACTGTTGCGACGGACACATTTGAAGAAGTCCAGATTATCTTTGAGGTAAGTGTAATATTTTTATCATCTGAATCTTTACCTATAACTTTAATCGATTGACTTTTGCGTGGATTCAATTCTATTTGATCCAGCGTTGTAATATTGGTAATTTCATTTTCCATAATAACTGGGATCGTTACAGTTTTGTTCAAATAGGTTCCGATTAAATTTACTTTCCCGCCTAATAATGCCTTTATTTTTCCATCTTTGACTAATAAATTTGGAGTGGAAGTTTTCCAAGTAATCAAATCGGATGCATCTTTTTCCGTACCGTCTTCAAAGGTTGCCTTTACTATAGGAAGTACACTATCATTGCCTACAATCATGGAATAGCTATTTTGCGAAGTCTTTAAGATTAATACTTTTTCTTGAACAATGACTTTTATAGTTACAGTAGTATCCCTAAGCTTTGCTGTCAGTTCCGTAACGCCTGCATTGACTGCAGTAACTTTACCATTCTCTATCTTTATAACATTTGTATCTGCAGTATCCCATGATAGCATCGAAGAATAATCATTTTTTTGTCCGTCTACTGCTGTGCCAATTACAGCAGGCAATTTTATTGTTTCATTTTTGAATAAAGAAAGATTTTCCACAGATGCTTTCAACTCTAGTAAATTTTGCATTGTGGTCACTTTCAAGCTTTTGGATAATCCATTGTATGATACGGTTATAACAGTCGAACCCGCTGCTTTTGGTGTAATAACTCCTGATTGCACAGAAGCAACAAAAGGGTTTGAATTCGTCCAACTAGCTTCTTGTGTGACATCCTTTTTAGAAACAATATCGTTTAATACTTCTGCTTTAATAGTAACAGACTGATCATTTAAAAATAAATTTAAATCATCTCCGGGTGTAAGCATCATGGCCTGATAGGGTAATCGAACGATGACGGTAATTTCTGTACTAACCCCAAGATACTCAACCGAAATCTTTGCAGTACCGGCACCAACCGGCTTTATATTCCCCTGATAAACTGTAATAATATTCAGATTGGATGATTTCCAATTAGCTATTGCTGTAACATCTTCCGTTACACTACTATCTAAAACTGTTGCAGTAGCTTGAAGAGCAGGTATATCCTGTCCTACCATCCATTCGAGAGCTGTTTTTTCAATTTCAATTTTAGAGTAAGGCGATGTTACGTTTACAGTTACTTTATTAGAAAGACCTTTATAGGCAGCGGTTATAATAGATGAGCCTTTACCAACCAGAGTTAACACCCCGCCTGATGCCGTAACGATATTATTATTAGAACTGGACCATGTTGCGGAAGCAGATACGTCATTCGGTGTAATGCTGCTATCATTATCAATCGCATATGCGTTCATCGTAACCGTTTCGCCCAGTTTCAGGTTCATCGTCTGATTTGGATTTATTTGCAGTTCTTTAAACAAATAATCCGAGGTTGCATTAAGTGTAATTGTAAATCCTTTATATTTGGCAGAAATGGTTGATGTCCCTTTAGAAAGTCCAGTAAGCAAGCCTTTATCAACTTTAACTACAGCAGGACTTGAGGATGTCCAAACCGCATCTTGCGTAACATCTTTTTTTGCTGTAACGCCATCAATTGTTGCAAGCACTTTTAATTGATCCGTAATTCCTGTGACATAAAGTAGAATTGTAGATGAATCATCAAAATCAATCGATTTGACAACTTCATCAGCAGCGGATGAAACGCTTGGAATAATTGCGCTTACAAGCAGGATTGCTAAAAATAGGGTTCCAAGTCTTTTCAAAAGCACAATGATCGTCTCCTCCATTCTTATATAGGCGGCATTAAAGCTTGCTTCATTAGGCGCAGAGTCTATTGTTATTATCGGCTTGATCCCTTTAAAAATCAAGTATTTGTCCCATTTATTTGAAATATATGTTGAAATCTAGAATAATAAGACAAAGTTCCTGTTATTCCCATGGGTCGTTAGTTGTTAAAAATGCTGCAAGCTTTTTACTTTCTCCTCGACGATTTTTCCGCATTTGTGCTCTTAGATCGGCTGTTTCGTGAAGCTTAATTTCTTCGCTAGACTCTGGTATGACACCTGGTACAACTATAGGATTCTTATCCTTATCAAGTGCTACGAAAGTAAGAAATGAAGTAGCTGCTATTTTCCGTTCCCCGCTCATTAAATCTTCAGCAATAATTTTTACAAACACTTCCATGGAGCTTTTACCGGTCCAAGTTACAAAGGATTCCAAGCAAATGGAATCGCTCGGATTAATCGGCAATAAAAAATCAACGGAATCAATTGAGGCGGTCACTACGGATTGGCGGCAGTGTCTAGTTGCAGAAATCGAAGCAATATCATCTATGTATGACATTAATTTACCGCCAAAAAGTGTGTTGTGGTTATTGACATCAGATGGAAATATACGATTGGTTTTTACGACTCTCGTTTCTTTTATAAATCGGGAACCCATTGTTTATCCCTTCTCCCTTACCAAATTAATAACCAAAGTTTAACACGGAACGATAAACAAAAAAAGGCCGCCTCTTAAGAATCAAAAAGATTCGTTAAGAAGAAGCCTTTGTTTTAAAATATGATATACGTAAGTACTACTGAATTACATCCTTAAGCGCTTTACCTGGCTTAAAAGATGGAACTTTACTTGCTGCTATTTCAATTTCTTGACCTGTTTGTGGATTGCGTCCTTTACGTGCAGAACGTTCACGAACCTCAAAGTTCCCAAACCCTACTAATTGTACTTTATCACCGCTTTGCAAAGCACCGGAGATTGCTTCAAAAACAGATTCTACTGCTTTCGTCGCATCCTTCTTGGAAAGCTCGGATGATTCCGCTACCTTCGCGATTAACTCGGATTTATTCATGCCATTCACCTCCCCTTGCTCACTAATTTCTCCCAATACTCTCTTGTGTTAACTGATTGGGCGTTAAATATACGTTCAATTATTGAAAACGAACAAATTTATATTAATACACTGAGAATTCATTTACAAGTGTTGCGGGATATTTTTTGTAAATAAACCTAGAAATTCCGCAAAATATCGTAACATCCCTAAATGAAAAAAGCATCCTGAACCACTAATTCAGTGGAACGGGATGTCTTTTCTCGATTCATTTCAGGGTCTATGATTCAGTTCTGAATGCTATAATATAATTGCAATTAAACCACCTGAGCCTTCGTTAATGATGCGTCCCAAGGTTTCTTGCAATTTATAGCGAGCATTATCCGGCATCATAGCTAGCTTCCCTTGTATTCCTTCACGGACTATCGAATGTAGCGATCTTCCGAAAATGTCGGACTCCCAAATTTTCAATGGGTTTAGCTCAAAATCCTGCATTAAATAACGGACAAGCTCCTCGCTTTGCTTTTCTGTTCCAATGATCGGAGAAAATTCGGATTCAACATCGACTCTAATCATATGAATAGAAGGAGCTGTTGCTCTTAACCGCACACCGAATCTCGCTCCTTGACGTATGAGTTCTGGTTCATCCAGTACCATATCGGCAATAGTTGGAGAGGCAATACCATAGCCTGTAGCTTTGACCATTTCAAGAGCCTCTGCAAATTGATCATATTCTCGTTTGGCATGAGTAAAATCCTGCATAAGCTGCAGCAAATGATCTTTACCGCGGATTTCCACACCGACTACTTCCATCAGAATTTGATCATATAATTCATCTGGGGCATAAAGATCAATTTCTGCTATGCCTTGCCCCATGTTCATCCCGGCTAATGCAGCTCGATCTACGAAATCATAATCGGCAAATTGGCCAACGACTCGGTCCACATCACGCAATCTGCGGATATCTTGAACCGTTTCACGCACAGAATTCTCAAAGCGACTGCGAAGCCAATGATTTTCCGCTAAAACCATCACCCAGCTCGGAAGATTTACATTCACTTCATGGACCGGGAATTCGTAAAGCACCTCTCTCAAGGCCGCTGTAACCTCTTCTTCACCCATGGTCGCAGCACTGAGTGCCATAACTGGAATATCATATTTACTTGCTAATTCGTTTCGCAATTCAATAGCAGGCTCACTAGTTGGTTTCATCGAATTAATGATCAAAATAAAAGGCTTGCCGACTTCTTTTAATTCTGCAATCACTCTCTCCTCAGCTTCAACATACGATGAACGCGGAATTTCTGAGATACTTCCATCTGTTGTTATGACTACGCCTAAAGTAGAATGCTCTTGAATAACTTTACGCGTGCCGATTTCAGCCGCTTCTTGAAACGGTATCGGTTCATCGAACCATGGTGTAGTAATCATGCGCGGTCCATTCTCATCTTCATAGCCTTTTGCCCCTTGTACTGCATAACCAACACAGTCAACAAGTCTAACATTGACATTAAGGCCTTCCGCAACCGTAATTTGCACAGCATTATTCGGCACGAATTTGGGTTCTGTAGTCATAATCGTGCGTCCCGCTGCACTTTGCGGCAATTCATCAATAGCTCTTACACGGTCCGCTTCGTTACGAATATTCGGCAGTACAACCGTTTCCATAAAACGTTTAATAAAAGTAGATTTGCCTGTACGGACAGCACCAACAACACCCAGGTATATATCCCCTCCGGTTCGTTCAGCAATGTCTTTGAAAATATCGACCTTCTCCAAAATGATCCCTCCTACATGTTCGTACATTCATTTGGACTAGTAATTAGTATATGTCGCCTTTCTAGTGAATATGACAGGTTTATAAAAACAAAAAACCGCTGTTGTCCAGTTATATAGGGACAATAGCAGTTTAAATTAACCTATATTATTGCTCTGAAATAGTCGGCTTATCATTAACCCAACGGTATGGATAAGACCATGCCGGCACAAAGTAAGCTTCATTTACTAGAAACGTACGCAAGTCGATCTGCACATCTGCCTGCTGCAATCCTTTTTTGCTCATAGCGATCAGCAATTCAGGTGTGTAATCCAAGGCTATGTGTCCAGACTCATGAATGATCACATTTAAAAGCAGTCTTGAATATGGACTTTGGATCTGTGTTTTTTCCCCATTCAGCTTACTTCCATCTAAAAGATAAAAGTGATTTGCAACCAGATCTCCTTGTGGAATTTGTCCCCGATGTTTCAACTTATATTGATCCACTGCCTTTTGCAGTTCTACCATTTTCTGATAGGATAGCAGATCCATCAGCTTTACTTCTGGCTTCGTTTCTACATTTATAAGGACATAGATTGCTGTTCCGCCATTTTCAAATGCGTTGCCAGGAATCGTACTGATCATATTATAATTACGCAATTTACTAAAATCCACTAAATATTTCTCATAGATAGGTGTGTTTTGTTCTTTATTCTGTATTGGCGGAACTCCGTTACGCTTTTGGTATTGATCTACGGCATTTTGCACAATACTTATATATTCACCTGTAGCAGGGGAGTTTTGCTGTTTGATTTCATTTGAATAAACACAACCTGAAAGAACCCCCATAGTGATTAGCACCAGCAAAAAAAGGCTTACTCGCTTCTTCATAGTTCTTCCTCTCTTTGTTTCGCTAATTGAGCGCGGATCGCGGCTTTTAACGGGTCTTCCGGTATAGTCACATCAATATCCTGAATCACGTAAGCTTGGCAAGCCAATCGATAGCCTTGCTCTTGCAGCTCTCCCAGCTTTAATTGTTCATTTCGATTCATTGGACTTAAACCCGACTGATCCTTAACGATTACTTTACACATCAGACAAGCAGCTTTCCCACCGCAACGGGTACGAATCAACACCCTCGCCTTGTTGCCTGCATCTAAAATCGTAGTTCCTGGTCTTACTTGTATTTTACGATTATCTGGAAAAAAGTGAACTTCCGGCGACATACAGCTCCAACTTCCCGCACTATGGCTTCAATTTAAGCACTATAAGTGTATATCAAGCAATTCATTGATTTGTGTCAATATAGAAGGTGCAAAAGTATTACGCTTCAATATCGCTTGTAATGGCGGCATATATAATACTGGATTTGAGCGCATTTTAATTGCAATAGCCGTATAGCGATCCATGCGATCACGCAACAAATTAAAAATCAACTCATGCGCTAATGGCATTAATTCAAAGTTTATCATGCCAAGATTTACAGGAATACGGTATTCATACAATACATCTTCTACTTCAACGCGATATAACGATTGTTTAGCTCTTACCTCAAATCCGCCGACCAGCTCAACCGGAACGTGCGCAATCTGAAAATGACTCAGCAAAGATATATAAATAGCGGTTTCACTTTGTTGTAATGGATCTATAGAATAAGCACGAAGCGTATTATACATTATGGATGCAGCTGTTTTATCGACATAAATATCTAAGTCTCTTGGAGGTTGCAATAAGCTCACTCCTTGCAGCAATAACCCACAACTGCCGCCAACAAGCCACTTCATGTCTTTTTCCTTTAGTGTATTATTTATTTGTTCAAGCGCTTGTGAAATTTCTAAAGAAATAAGCATGACCTTATACACCTTTCAAACTAGAAATAAGGCTCATTTTTCACCACAACATGACCTTCTGCTTTGACCTTTGTCTGACAAGCTAAACGATAACCAGCCTCAATCTCTTCGGGCTCTAACCGGTCTAATTCTTCATCGTTAGGCTCACTTAAAAAAGACATGCCTTCAGAAACAAAACATCTGCAACGGGCACATGTGCCTTGAGTGCAAGAAAACGCCCATTGAACATCATGCTTTATAGCCAAATCCAATATTGTAAACTGTCCTTCTGCCGCAACTATTTTACGATTTGAACGTCCGATCAATTCAATCATAGCATGGACACCAGCATATATAACAAAATAGGAATGAATATAAGAAATGCAACAAACGAAAGCACCAGCCTTAAAATCCCTTTCGTTCTAGTCCTTGCATATGTAATTAGTAAAGAAGCAGCTACCATTAATCCCATGGCAACGAATGAAGCCCACATTTTATCCAAACCACTCATTTGCTGTGTTCACCGACCCTGTTTGTCTTTAAAATCATTTTAATTATATCATAAAAATAAAGCATAAGCGCGCTCTCAAGCGCAGCCTATGCCTTCAATTACTTCTTTCCAGTTATTAATTTCATCAATTGTTCAATGTTACTGGGATTCAGCTTACTGGTTCTTACTGCTTTAATGATCTCATTAACTGTGGCCTCAGAAACATTGACATTTACTAAACCGGATACTTGTTTAATCAACTGACGCAAGGCTGAATCACTTTGTACTGTCGACGGCTTTACTCCGCTTGCAAGCTTTTGTATATCTTTTTCCGATACATTTTTACCGGTTTTCTTTTTTACGACATTCAGCACTTCTTTGGAAACATCTTTACTACTCATCGTTAAACCTCCTAAAATAAACTCAAAAGCTAATTTATTTTATGAGGCTGATGGGATAAAAGTGTAGGCTACCTTATTATAATATTTATCAAGATCCGGCGATTTCCTCGATTTCATGCGTTTTTACACGCCCCATTAAATCTCCGACCGCTTCTCTTGGGGTTTTTCCCGCAAATAGAACATTAAACAACGCATCTGTGATTGGCATAGAGACTTCATATTGACGAGCAAGCTCGTATGCTGCCTTCGTTGTTTTCACACCTTCTACAACCATGCCCATACTTTGCAGTACTTCATTTAAATCTTTCCCTTGACCCAGCATATACCCGGCACGCCAATTCCGACTATGCTTACTGGTACAGGTAACTACCAAATCGCCAATTCCTGCTAAACCTGCAAAAGTAAGCGGATTGGCACCCATCTTAACTCCAAGCCGAGTTATTTCTGCCAAACCTCGTGTTATTAGCGCTGCTTTGGCATTATCGCCAAAGCCAAGTCCTTCAGTTAAGCCAGCTCCCAAAGCAATAATATTTTTTAATGCACCGCCCACTTCAACGCCAATTACATCCGGATTTGTATAAACACGAAAATAAGCATTGATGAGTAAATCCTGTGCTGCTTCAGCTGCTTTAACGTCTCCAGATGCTACAACAACGGTTGTTGGACCGTGTAAAATAACTTCTTCAGCATGACTAGGACCCGAAAGGACAACGATTTTATTGGCATTATATTCAGGTAGTTCTTCAGCAATAACTGTCGTCATTCGCTTCATAGATTCAGCTTCGAAACCTTTAGCGACATGGACAATAAGCGTTTCTTTCGCAGCGACTGTGTTCAATAGCGGTCTCAGCTGGACACAAACTTCCCGCATTGCAGTTGAAGGTGCTGCTAATATGATTGCATCTGCACCCGCAACTGCTTCTTCCATCGATAATGTAGCTCGAAGCTTCGGTGATAAAGCAACCTCTTTGAAAAATCGACTATTGCGATGATGATGATTAATATCATCCACTTCAGAAGAATTACGGGACCAAACCATAACTTCATTATGGTTATCTATTAATAATGAAGCCAGTGCGGTTCCCCAGCTTCCTGCGACAAGGACGGCTGCTTTTTTTACTCGCATCCTTCAAACCCCTCCTAAAAGTTTTCCTTTAGGAAAACTTGCATCGTAAGCATTCTAATTATTTATTAGCGCTTATTTTATTTTCATTTCCATTTATTAGCTTTACAATGTTGGTTCTATGACGAACAAAAGCAAAGATGGCGACGAGAATACTAATCCAAAAGATGGAAGCCGGCTTATCCATTACCCAGACGAAAACAGGAAGAAACACAGCGAAAAGCAGAGAACCTAACGAAACATATCTCGTAATTATAATCGAAATAATGGCAATGACTCCAGCAAATAAAACCGGTAAAAAACAGAGGGTTAGCATAACGCCAATAGTTGTAGCGATCCCTTTGCCGCCTTTAAAGCTGAAAAAAATAGGCCAATTATGTCCGATCACTACAGCCAATCCGCAGAGAATTTGGATCGTAAGTGAATCATGTAAAAACCAACCGCCAATCCAGACTGCCAAAACACCTTTAAAAATATCAAGCAAAAACACAGTAATCCCAGGACCTTTTCCTAAAACACGCAAAGTGTTGGTAGCTCCTGCGTTTCCGCTTCCATATTGACGAATATCAATTCCTTTTAATAATTTACCAGCCAAATAGCTAAAGCTAATCGAACCCAATAAATAACTGATGAAAATAGCAAGAATATAATTCAACAGACATCCCCCTAATAAAAAACCTGTTTAACAAACATATTTTATTCGTTATATTATTCGTCATCCCTTTTACTGCGAGTAAACAAACGAATAGGCGTTCCTGTAAAATCAAATGCCGCGCGAAGTTTATTTTCTAAATATCGTTCATAAGAAAAATGCATTAACTCGCGATCATTAACAAAAACAACAATCGTTGGCGGTTTAACCGCAACTTGTGTCACATATTTAACGCGTAATCTTTTCCCGTTGCTGGTTGGTGGCGGAGTTATGGCAACAGCATCAGAGATGACGTCATTCAATACATGCGTTTGTACCCGAACGGCATTGTGTTCCGCGACTTCATTGACTATGGGGAGAAGTTTGTTTAGTCTTTGCTTCGTTTTTGCCGAGACAAATAGCATAGGAGCATAGGTCATAAATAAAAAATGGTCGCGAATGGTTTGGGAAAAATGCTGCATGGTTTTATCATCTTTCTCGACAACATCCCATTTATTAATCACAAATATGCTAGCTTTACCTGCTTCATGCGCGTAACCGGCAATATGTTTGTCTTGATCAATGATTCCTTCTTCTCCATTAATGATAACCAATGCTACATCAGCGCGTTCGATCGCTTTCATGGCACGCATGACGCTATATTTTTCCATACTCTCATACACTTTACCGCGTTTACGCATACCAGCTGTGTCAATCAAAACGTATCTTTGTCCATCTTTTTCAAAGGGGGTATCGATAGCATCCCTTGTCGTTCCCGCTTGCTCACTTACGATCACTCGTTCTTCACCCAAAATAGCGTTCACCAAAGATGATTTACCCACGTTGGGTCGACCAATTAAAGCAATCCGAATGACATCTTCGTCATAAGGATCGTCAGTGTCTTCCGGAAAATGATTTACCGCTGCCTCAAGAAGATCGCCAATCCCAATGGCATGCGCTCCTGAAACTGCAATCGGCTCACCAAAGCCCAAACTGTAAAATTCATAGATCTCTTCCTGCAAAGAAATGTTATCGACTTTATTCACGGCCAAAATAACCGGTTTACGCGCGCGAAACAAAATTTGACTCACTTCTAAATCTGCTGGCGTAATCCCTGCTTTTACATCGACCATAAAAATAATGACATCGGACTCTTCAATTGCTAATTCTGCTTGCATGCGAACAGAACGCAATATATCGTCATCGCTATTGATTTCAATACCACCCGTATCGATCACATTAAATGCTTTGCCATTCCATTCACTTGAACCATAAAGACGATCTCTTGTACTTCCAGCTTTATCTTCAACAATAGCTAACCTATCGCCAATCAGTCGGTTGAAAATCGTTGATTTTCCGACATTAGGACGGCCTACTATTGCAATAATCGGTTTAGCCATTCTTTTTCACTCCTTGTTCCTGTTGTTCGCTTAAATGCGCACAATCTTCATCATATCAAAAAAACGCTCGATTGGCTAGTTTATGCTTTTCAACCAACCCTTGCTAAGCATGTTTAATAATAATCATCGTGCCATTTTTCAAATCATGTGCTGTCGCATCGAGTATTTTCTCTAATTTGAAGGCAATACTTTGCTGCTCACCTATTGAATCCGCATAAAAAATCGGAGCTCCACCGGCAATTTGTTCTTTTTTCATTGAAATAATGGCCAAAATCGAGCTCATTCTTTCATCTCCTTTTGTATATCAAGCTTTGGAAGGCATACGCACTGCACTTTCTAACAAAGGTACACGCAAAAGCACCTGCTTCGCTTTTTCAATATTAGGATCAAGCGGCAGAATGAATACACCCAGTCTTCCATCTTCCATATCAAGTTTTGCCAGCGGTCTCAATGAAGGTTCTCCAGAATCGCGAAAGACCCCCATAATCGTTGATAAATCATATAAAATCGCTTGTCGCTGTCCTAAGTTTGCCAGCGTTACACGACAATTTAAATTTTTGGGTGTTACGATTAAACCAAGCCCATGTGCCGCAATTTTCTTTTGACTATCCTCTAGACCTACATTCATAATATAAATATCGCCTACAAATAAATCGGGTCCATCCATCCGTAATTGAGCTTCACTAACGTCCGCGATTTCCGAAACAGACTTTCCTGATTTAAAAAAATGCGATATGAACAGTGCCGCTAAACCTGCGGCAATGCCCCAATACCATGGAAATATCGTACTAAATAAACTGGCCATAAAGGCTGTAAAAATAACCATATAATTTCTCCCCTCAAAAACCATAGCGATTCCTTCAATATAGGAGCCGCCTCGTTGTACCAGCTCCAATTCATCCATTATAGTCAATGTATCACGTTCCATTTTACGAACGTCACGAAATTGCTGTGCAGCTAAGCCTAAAAATGTAACGGCTGTATATTCCTTATTCAATAAAGAAGGCACTGCCACTGCTCCCAAGGCAGCTGCAATAATCCCCAACGAGATATGTATAATTTGCCCATGCGGATAAGTGGGATACTGGCGATAATCTGTGCGCAGCAAGAGCAATCTTGCAGTTAATCCGAAGATAACACCTATCATCACACCCAATGTATAACGGTGAACGCTAAACCAATCCAAAGCATAACCCCCACTCTTTTTATTGCTTTATCCATTCCATATATGCCTTTTTACATGACGATAATATGTATTTGAATAAAATTGAAAGCGCCCGTGTCATTAACAAAGCAAGCCACCACATATCCTGCAGTCGTTGATTTGCTAATAGGATCGGTTGCGTTCGGTGAAGAGTGACTATGCTTAAAACATTGCCGCAAAGCAACCCAAGAAGCAGGCTGAAAATTTGTTTTTTTGGCCCTTTTTGTAAACAGATCGTTACAAGAGATAATAGCAATACGTTCGTTCCTAAGGGTAATGTTGCTGCTTGTTGCAAAATGAAGTCGATTAAACAGATGATTAAAGCAACCAAGAGCATTTGCATTCTTGCCACCACATGATGCAAGCTTGCTAAGTAAACCAAGCAATACACAAATAAGAATAAAAAAGTTAAATTTAACTGGATTCGCATCATGTGCAGGCTGAATGGGACGGTAAACATAGAAAAAAACAGCCATCCTGATAAAAATATAAAAATTGCTTTTCGCGAGATTTCGCCTAACAATACATCCTTCCATCCACTTGCTAATAAAATGACTGTTGTGCAAACAACGAAAATAGTTAAATAACCCGGATTCATGAACATCACCTACGGCTTAGTATGATTCAATTTTGCTTTTGACATGCGCGTGCAAAATAAAAATCGGCAAGCTCTGAATTGAGCTTGCCGATCTGAGAAAATGATTTATTTAAACTTGCTTAATTTATCACCGAATAGCTCACCAAGCGAATTTGTCAGCTTTTGATTCTCTTGTTGTACATAATCGCTTTTTGGTTGTCTTCTGTCTGGTCTGTCTCTGTCAGATCTCGATTTCTCCGGTTTTTCCGAAGTGGCTGGTGCTTCTTCGGTTTCTTTAATACTCAAGCTAATGCGTTTGTCAGTTGGATTAATATCCAGGATTTTCACTTGTACTTCCTGTCCTTCTTTCAACACTTCGTGAGGCGTGGAAATATGCCGGTGCGCAACTTGTGATATGTGAACCAAGCCTTCAATACCAGGTGCAACTTCTACAAAAGCACCGAAGTTTGTAATACGTTGTACAGTTCCGCTAACGATCGAACCTACTTGAAGATCGCCGCTAAGCTTCTGCCAAGGTCCAGGTTGTGTGGCCTTCAAGCTTAAACTAATGCGATCATTTTGCGGATCCAATTTTAAAATTTGCACTTTTACTTGATCGCCTTCGGATACTACTTCTGATGGATGATCAATATGCTGCCATGACATTTCGGAAATATGCACCAAGCCATCAATTCCGCCAATATTTACAAAAGCACCGAATGGCGTCAAACGCTGCACAGTTCCTTCCAATTCTTGACCAATTTTTAAAGTAGATAATAAATTTTTCTTATTTACTTCAAATTCTTCATCCAAAACATCTTTTTGCGAAAGAATGACTTTGTTTTTCTCTTGATCCAGCTCTTTCACTCTTAATCTTAAAATACGACCTTTATAATCGCTGAAATCTTCGACAAAATGACGCTCAACCATAGAAGCAGGTACAAAAGCGCGAAGACCGACATCGATCACCAATCCGCCTTTTACTACGTCTGCTACCTTAGCTTCAAACGTTTCTTGCGTTTCAAGCTTCTTTTGAAGGTCCTGCCAAGCGTTCTCGCTGTCCACAACACGTTTGGAAAGAATAAGCTTTTCTTTCTCATCATCAATGGTGACCACTTTTAATTCGACTTCTTGGCCAATGGCAACCACATCTGCGGCATTTTCTAAAGTAACGGAAGATAATTCACGTATGGGAATAATGCCATCATATTTGTAGCCAATATCAACAAAAGCTTGATCAGCGTCTACCTTTACAATTTTCCCCTTTACTGTAGAACCCTTTTTAATTACGGCTACATTTAAAAGATCCAATGTTGTCTCAGGCGTAGAATCACCCGCTTGTTCTACTTTTACAGCAGCTGCCTTTTTAGCAGCTTTTGGTGCTTTAACGGCCTCAATTACCGGTGCCGCTTCTTCAACTATTTCTGCAGCTTCTTGTTCACTTATCTCTTCTGTTGATGCGACTTCTGTTGAAGCTAATTCTTCTGTAGTCTTTGTTTCTTCTGTCATCTTTGTAACCTCCTAGGTTGTAGTATAATTCTAAAATACCTTTTCCATTCACGGCTTTTAATTTTTACTAATGGTTTGATGTAGCGCAACCATTGCTCTAATTTCGCTCATGATTTTATCTGTCGCCGCTTCCAATTGTTCAGACGTTCCTTGAGCAAACTCACTCAAATCAACCGGCTTACCATAATGAACCGCCATACGGCGAAAAGGTTTATAGTTTCCAATAATCGCTGCAGGAATAATGACCGCATCCGATTTCAAGGCGAGGCTTGCGGCGCCTTTTTTTCCAACACCACCTGCATTTTTACGAGATCCTTCCGGAAAAATACACATCGCATGGCCATCCTTCAGCAATTGAATCGATAAACGAATCGAATCCTTACTGACTCCACCTCGTTTAACAGGAAAAGCATGCACATTCTTAATGATCCAGCCGAAAATCGGAATATCAAACAATTCAGCTTTCGCCATAAAAAAGAGCTCTCTTTTTAAAGGCGTCCCGAGCATAGGTGGGTCGAAATTGCTTCTATGATTTCCACATATAATCAATGGGCCATCGAGTGGGATATTCTCCAAACCATGAGCTTCCAGTCGGAACAATAATAAAAATAATAAGCGCAGTAAGCTTCTTGCAAAACGATAGAGCATGTTAAAAACCTCCGCTTACGTTTGTACTGCATAAAGCAAGTACTGCTGTAACAACTTCCGAAAGCGACATCTGAGTGCTGTCAAGCAAATGAGCATCATTTGCTTTGATCAATGGTGATGCTTCACGCTCTTCATCCAGTCGATCCCGCTCGGCAATGTCTTGTTCAAGCTGCTCCAAAGTCATCGTCGGGTGAACCATTTCATTGTAACGTCGCTCTGCTCTTTCCTTAACGCTAGCTGTCAAAAAAACTTTGATTTCGGCATCAGGCAATACATGCGTACCAATGTCTCTTCCATCCATCACAATTCCTTTGGAAGCGGCCATTTGCTGTTGCAAATGCACTAAAATTTCGCGAATTTGTGGAATACGAGCGATCCAGGATACCGTACGATTGATTTCATCTGATCGGATAGCATCTGTCACATCGATACCATCAACGAAAACTTGTTGACCGTACGGGCTAGGTTTTAACTCAATTTGTATTCGGTTTGCCAGAGCAATAACTTGCTCTACCATTTCCGGATGCAACCCCTCTTGCATTGTCTTCCATGTCACAGCTCTGTACATAGCTCCAGTATCAACGTAAACATAGCCTAAAGCATCGGCTACTAAACGAGCGACTGTGCTTTTACCTGCACCGGCAGGGCCATCCAGCGCAACATTGATTTTTTTCAACTGCTGGTCCTCCTAAAAGTAACGCAACTGGATTAAAAAAAGCAGGCACGCGCCTGCGAACGAAAAAAATTATACCATAAGATTGGGGTTATGTGCAAAAATAACTATTTTTTACGGAAATCCAATTGTCGTTCAAAACAATAACGAATGATTTTTTGACGATCACGATCGGAAATTTCAATAAACCGCAGCATAACCAATAAAGAGTCATCTTCAGTAGGTTTAACCCGTACCATTTCAGCTTTAAATGGCACATGATCCACTTTCCCATTTTTAAAAGGAACAAGTAACCAGCAAGACGCCATATTATTTACTTGAATGGGCATGTGTTTTTCGCATAAAAAGGAAATTCCGCCGCCGCCCACGTCGTCAGTTAAGCCCATAAATTGAATGTGTTCTGAAACTTTAACTGCAATTTCAAGCTCTGCGGGAACACGCAAAAAGTTCCGACGCTGGACTTTCGTAATGGCTTCTAGCTCTGGCTTCTTAATCACAACTAATTTGACTACATCTTCTCTAAAACCGAGTACTGAGGTAATAAAATAATTTTTTACCCCTCCCTCGGTAACATAATAAGCAGACAGCTCATCCCCAGCATATAATCGTTTAATCTTACCCGATTTAACGCGCATGGGAATTTCCATCAATATATGTTCTTCAAGCACATCGGAAATTCTTGATTTTAATTCTTCTTTAGCTTCTTCTTCATCAATGGAATTAACTTGCATAAAAAGAACTTGATTAACTTTCGGAAGCAAAACCGGCACCTCCAACATTTTGTATACCCTGATTATACCACGACATTCGAAAATAGAAACAAGAAAAGAGAAGATGATCTCTTCTCTTTGCAGAAAATTATACTTTAGCCTCTTGCGGACGTAAAACTTCTATGCTTTCTTCATATCCATTATCTGCATTAATAAAAATTTTGTAGTTATTTCCGTTTATTTTGCCGACAAATTGATGACATAAGACTTCTTGTCCCAGTTCATTTTTGATCAGTGCAAGTGAATGATTGCTAAGCTGGAATTTTGGACTTAATTCTTTTTTAGCTTTTTCGACAGTTAATTTGGGTTCATTCCATTTTCGATCTTTATTTTCGAATACATAATCTGCTGCTTGAAGCCCTATGACCTCACCATCATTTAAAGCCACTTTAACGGAAAGCTTTGCCGGATATACAATCACTTTATTTTGTTCCTTAGCAAACTCAATGTTGGCTGTATTCTGATATTCATCATAACTGATTGCTTTCAGCTGATTATAACCATGCTGTACGAGAAATTCAGTTGCCGCTTGAATCGCTCCTTTATGATCAATGACTCTAGCTTTAACTTCTCTTGATGCCAGATAGAAAACGACTTCGCCGCCCTTCTTGGTCAGATCCAGATGCACTCCATCGGGATGATTAGGCAATTCCGCTTTCACAGTAAAGGTGTTGTAGTCTGTTCCAACCCCATTTTCCTCTACTTTAAGTTTGGATGGATCCTGCATACCTAAAAACTGTGCTGCTTTTTGTTTGATTTCTTCCGGCGTTTGGCTTTTACCTGAAAGCATGCTCAACTTTCTTTCTTGCAGCACACTTGTCATTGATGGTCCCCAATTCATTTCTGCATTTTCGCCTACCTTTTTGTTTACTGTGCGAAAACCATCAACAATCGCATTATCTTGATTATTTTTCTGCATGGCAAGCGCTGTTTCCACATCCATCCATCGCAGGTTTTTTGCAAGCACCTGATTTTGCACCCCATTTAACTGATCTCTTATCACTTTTGATCGCGTAAACAGGGTATTTAATGTATTCATTTCATCCTGCGTAATTGGTTTTGAAGTTAAATCGCGTACCGCTGTGCGATAGGAGAATTGACTAATGTTATTCAAAAATTGTCGGGTTTCATTAAATGGAAGCAGCGTGAGCGGCAGTTGATTAATTTCATTTTGTGCTTGTCTCGACAATTGCCAGACGTTAACAAGACCTTTTTTATAAAAATCTTGTGAGGTTGAATTCACGGCTACTGAATTCCCCAACTCCGTATGTAGTTTATCGATATGATACGATAAATCGTGAAATGAACGTTGATACTGATTTTCCGCTTTAATTAATATCGCATTTTTATCCTGATTCTCCTGATACCCCCAAATCCCTGCACCGATTAAAGCCAATACTACAATTGGAAATAAAATACCGCTTGCTCTTTTATACATCGTGTTGTCCCCTCTCATCAATGGCTGCAGTATACTTTCCTTCCTAGCTTCCGTTGAAAAGAAGAACTTTATGCATAATTGGAACTAAAAAAGAGATCATACCATGACCTCTCCACTCATTTTTAATAATCTCGCATTTCAATATCAAATTCATTCTCATTATTGCATAGGCATCTTATAAAACCAGTATCTACCTTACCTTTTTCTTTTCTGCCTTTTAAAATAAAGCGATCACCACATTTTTTACAGCGTATGCTAACTTTAATCCTTGTTGCTGTCATGTCAAACCTCCTGAGCTTTGACTTCACTAAATTTTAGCCTCTTCATCCCGTTGAACAGCGCGAAAAGGAGAGCGATCATTCGCTTTATTCAACAACCGTAAACTGAATAACCATAAAAAAATCATCAAAGGAAGCATTAACCAAAGCCAGTTCGATTTAAAGCTAAGCAAGATATAATCAAAAATACCATGGAATATCAATGGTAAAAGTAATGCGCGTCGTAAATATTTTTTTTCAGCCAACGGATTAAATTTAGCTTTCCCCATTTGGTAGCCCATAATAACCCCAAAAAGCGCATGTGCCGAAACGGGCAAAAAAGCACGAAATAACAGATGTGAAAAAGTCGAAAAATCAAGTAAGGCGTAGATCACATTTTCCATAGTTGCAAATCCTAAGGATAAAGCTACAGCGTATACAATTCCGTCATAAGGCTCATCAAAATAAACATGCTTATAGATCACATAATAAATAATAAAGAATTTTAAACATTCTTCCATCCCAGCTGAAAAAAGAAAGGAAAATGCAAAGGGATTTTCACCAAAGCCGAGAACAAGCGCCCTTTGCAGCACCATGGTGGGGAAAACAAGAATCACACCAAATATAAACAAACGAGCAACCATCGAAATGGGCTCCGATTCATATTTATCCTTTAAATAAAAATAACAAAGTAAAGAGATCCCTGGAGCGATTGCCGCAGCGATAATCGAAAACCACATCCTGAACCCTCCTGTGAATAATGATTAAACCAGCCATTTTAAACCCAACCACGTAAATGAGATGCCTCAGCCATTTTTCGCACACCTACCATATAGGCTGCCAAACGCATATTCACGCCTTTAGTTATATGAACATTATAGACATTTTCAAATGCTTTTTCCATTACTTCCTGCAGCTTGGTTTCAACTTCAGCTTCGGACCAATAATAACCTTGATTATTTTGCACCCATTCAAAATAGGAAACGACCACTCCGCCTGCACTCGCTAAAATATCAGGAACAAGCAGTACTCCTTGTTGTGACAATATTCTAGTAGCTTCCAATGTAGTAGGTCCATTAGCGGCCTCTACGATAATTTTCGCGCGAATACGACTGGCATTTTGTTGAGTAATTTGATTCTCAATCGCAGCTGGCACAAGGATATCACATTCTTGCTCCAACAATTGTTGATTAGAAATCGTATTTACAAACAGTTTGGTTATCGTTCCAAATGAATCGCGCCGATCCAGTAAAGTTAAAATATCCAAGCCCTCTGCATCGTATATCGCACCATAAACATCTGAAATTCCAATAACCTTTGCTCCTGATTCATACAAAAATTTGGCCAAATAACTACCGGCATTGCCAAAGCCCTGGATAATGATTTTAGTTTGATCCATACTTAAATCACGTTTTTCCATAGCGAGCCGGATCATATGAATCACGCCTTTAGCTGTTGCGGTCTCTCTTCCTTGCGACCCGCCAAGTATAATCGGCTTACCTGTTATAAATCCAGGGGAATCGAATTCACGAATACGACTATATTCGTCCATCATCCATGCCATAATCTGAGAGTTCGTCATGACATCAGGTGCTGGAATATCTTTGTTAGGACCAACCAATTGACTAATTGCGCGGACATAGCCGCGACTTAGTTTTTCAAGTTCATTAAAAGACATTTCTCGCGGATCGCATATAATTCCGCCTTTGCCTCCCCCAAAGGGAAGGTTTACAATCCCACATTTGAGACTCATCCAAATCGATAATGCTTTCACTTCATCTTCATTAACATCCGGATGAAAGCGAATGCCCCCTTTTGTCGGTCCAATGGAATCATTATGTTGGGAACGATATCCTGTAAATATCCTAATTTTCCCATTATCCATGCGTATGGGAATACGAACCGTCAATAAACGTAGCGGCTCCTTTAACAACTCGTACATTTCTGTGGAAAAGCCTAATTTATTTAACGCCTCTTCAATAATAAGCTGTGTAGAATCGAGAACATTTAAATTTTCTGTTGCAGTTGCATTAATCAATCATTTCACCCCAATCCAAATGTACTTTATAGCGGCACTTCCACCTATAATGCACTTGAGGTCATTAAACTATTCTCATCACTTATAAATATAAATAACCCGCAAAACAAAATGTTTTACGGGCCTTTTTTATGAATATTTAAGGATTAAAAATAGGAACAGAGCACTTTAACCGCATCATCTGCAATGATGATTTTACCATATTCCTCCAGAACGGCTCTAGTAACCGAAGTCGCTTCACCATATTCGGAAAGTACGGCAATCAAAGCTTGGTAACGACTTTCTTTTTCTTCCATATCAACTGGCTCTAATTGTAAAATCCATTTATTTTGATATGAGAACAGAATTCCACCGTCCACCAACAATGGATTAATTACCTTGGCCATGCTCAACAAGTCTTCGAAATCATGAAAAGCGTAGGATATTAAATCCGTCTGCTCTAACGTGACTTCCATTTCATAAACGTCTTCATCTTCCTCATCCTCGATATTACTCTGATTATGCGAAGAATTCATTCTACTTTTTGTAACGATCACGACCATCCCTTGAGCGGGAAGCGCGAATACCTCAACGGCTAAAGGCCCTGAAGCATCAAATCCCAGTTCAGAATAAGCCTGTTCCATCATTTCACTGAAAAGCTCATGAACCTTGGGAACCTCTCGCCACATATCTTCTTTTTGAATTCCACGTTCAGTCAAATCGTCAAAGGTTAGGAAAATC
Organism: Bacilli bacterium; assembly: GCA_028287395.1. Lineage (GTDB taxonomy): Bacteria > Bacillota > Bacilli > Paenibacillales > NBRC-103111 > Paenibacillus_AC. Next base: position 47,442 of record JAQBPR010000104.1, on the reverse strand, counting down.
CTTATTTTGTCTGGACTTAGTCGCTCGATTTTCATATAGGATCCCCCTCAACGTTACTTGAAGTATAATACAGATTATGATTATTGCATGAAAATGTGATGAAATCAACAGCAATTAAATCTATTTCTATTATATCATGTTATTAATTTTTTTAAAACGAAATGCAATATATAAGTAAAATAAAAGAATAAAAAAGAAACTGCCCCAAAGGTAGGTTTATCTACAATTGGAACAGCTTCTTTTTTGATTCTATTGCATTCTAAAATTAGTTGAACTTTGGTTTTCTAAGATCTCATCCACTTTGCTTTTTAAATTTGGATCCTTATTAACGATTTCCTCTACCTTAGATAAATCCGTCTTATCATTAGATTGTGTTGAGTTTTGATTACTCTTTTCGGTATCCCTATTCATTCCCATATTCATACTTGAAAATTTTGTTTTTGCTTTATCCATCATGTTGCCAACGGATTGTCCGGCATTTGAAAAGTTTGACATCATCATATTGTTTCGATTGATGTAAACCACTGCCGCTGCACCTACTATTCCACCTAATAAGAACATTCCCATACGCATATGCTTCCCTCCGTTTCTTCACGTATTTCTTATCACCCTTTTAGTTTTCACTTTACCTTACTATTTATCCGTTAAAAATATAGGAAATTAGATCGAAGGTTAATCCTTAAATAATATGTTACAATAACATTATTCTACATAGAGGTGAATTTAATGAAAAAAATAATCGCTGCTGTACTTTTACTTGCTTTGCCGCTTGCGGCTTGCGGAAGTAAAACAACACCATCTAACGAAGTAGCTTCAACAGCAGCACCAACAGTTCAAGTAACACCTAGTCCTATGCCTACACCTACTGCTTCACCTTCACCATCTCCTAACCCTAATACAGAAAGTCTCACGAAAACGTACCGAATGAATAAAAATTATGATCTGGTCCCCATAGACCCCAATGGGAACAAAAAGGTTGTGTTATTAACCTTTGATGATGGCCCTAAAGATAAGTCTATGATCGAACCCATGCTGGATACCCTTGACAAACACAAGGCAAAAGCGATTTTTTTTATGAATGGGTATCGGATCAAAGCCAAACCTGAATTGCTTAAATTAGTTTATGACCGCGGGCAAATTATTGGCAATCATTCATGGGATCATATCGAACTCAAAAAAGAAAACAATGCTAAAATTGATCAACAATTGAACGATGTACAAAAAATTGTAAAAGATACGATTGGCATTACGCCTATATTTTTTCGCCCACCTTTTGCATCTTCTAACGATCATGTCAGAGAAGTAGCTAAACAAAACAAAATGTTATTCATGACCTGGTCAGACGGGTCTCTGGATTGGGATCTTGAAAACAAAGGGTTCAGTATCACTACAAAATCAAAAACCTTAGTTACAAATATTTTTAAATTACTACATCCCGGCAGTAATATTCTGATGCATGAACTGCCATGGACTGTGCAAGCATTGGATACACTTCTGACACAGCTTGAAGATAAAGGCTATAGTTTCCTTGATCCTCGGTTGATTGATACGGAAGCGGAAGTAAAATGAGTTTAACGGTTGTTTTGTATGAAAGTATGCTTTCGAAGCGAGTTTTACAAATGCAAAACTTTTAACTTTGTTCAAAAAATGGCGAAGTGAAGTAATAGGTGTGTTTGGAAAGTTTACGTGCCGACTTTGAAAATGAGTTTCCCCCTTCGTCAATTCAAGAAACTCATTTTCAACTGAGGTAAAAGTTTTCGTAAAGCTGAGAAGCAAAAAAATTCACAACAAAAATCCTGCCGCGATTACTCGTGGCAGGATTTTTGTTACTTAAAGCATGATGAAATATTTTAAAATTACAGGAACTCGTGCTCGCTTTTAGCTTTCAAACGAACCCAACGACGTTCCACTTCATCCTCAAACATTTTCAAGGAGTCTGAATATTCCGGTTTGACCATATGTCTTGTTTTACCCATCGTCTTTAACCAATCGCTTACCGGAACGCGTTTACCTTTATCCTCCGGATTGTAAGTGATGGTTGTAACGCCATTTTCAATTTCATATAGCGGGAAGAAACAACAATCGACCGCATTACCAATGATCGTAGAACCCTCTTTTTCCTCCGACAGCCAGTTAAGTGGGCAAGTAATCAAAATTTTCCCATAAACCATTCCGACATTTTGCGCGTACCATTGTGCTTTCGCCGCTTTTTTTACCAAGTCTTGCGGTGAAGCTTCCGAGCCTGTAAATACATAAGGAATATTGGTTGCTGCCATAATTTGTGCAGTATCCTTATGATGGAACATTTTACCGCCCTGATGCTTACCAACATTGGAAGTGGACGTTCTGTGGCCCATTGGCGTTGAGTAAGACAATTGAGCCCCTGTGTTCATATAACCTTCATTATCATACTCTAAAATAATCATTTTATGGTTACGAAGCGCAGCACCAATTGCAGGACCCATGCCAATATCCATACCGCCATCCCCCGTAATCATCACGAAGGTGAAGTCATCTTGGAGATTAAGATGCTCTAATTCTCCACGGCGTTTGCGCTCCCAGAACATTTCTACAACACCTGACAGCGTAGCAGCTCCATTATTGAACAAATTATGAATATAAGTCGCTTTATGCGAACTGTAAGGGTAGCCTGTTGTAACAACCATCGCACAGCCTGTATGAAACAAGGAAACAATGTCGCCTTCAATTCCTTTGAAGAACAACTCTAATCCAGAGAAAATACCGCAGCCTGGGCATGCACCATGACCCGGAGCGATACGTTTCGGCTTTTTCGTTAAAGCGCGAAGCGGTGGAATTTTCACATTTAATCTGCCTGTTTCTTCATCTTTAGTAACTGTAATAAGACCGGTTTTCAAATCTTCAAATTTCATTGGATTAAGCACACGTTCCATTTTTTTATTCGGATCGCCTGGTGTATGACCATGATAATCAAAAGGAACTTCAACCTTGCCTTTAGCAAGCGCGTCCAAGGAATATTCAAACATCGCATGACCGTCTTCAGCATAAAAATCTTTACCGCCTAAACCATAAACACGGCTTACGACCATTGTTGTACTGTTGCCATAAGTGAACAAAGCAGCTTTCACTTCTTGTGTCATATTACCGCCATAAGCACCATAGGAATCAGCACGATCGGCTACAGTCAATGCTTTTACATTCTTCAATGCTTCAGCAATAGCTTTTTGTGGGAAAGGACGAATCATATTCGGCGCGATGGAACCCGCTTTAATCCCTTTCTCCCGCAACTGATCGACAACGTCTTTAATAATTTCGGAAGAGGAATTCATAATGAATACAGCAACTTCTGCATCTTCCATACGGTAAAGATCCAAAATCGGATAATCACGGCCCGTTAATACTAAATACTCTTTACGAATACGGTCAAAAACCTTCTCCGCATTATACATCGCAACGGATTGTTGATAGCAGTTGTTAATATAATCCGGTTCATTCATGTAAGGCCCAACGGTAATGGGATTGTTACGATCCAAAACATCCGGTTGACCTATTTGTGCAGGCAAAGCACCAACAAAAGCATGAACATCCGTACGATGAGCAAAAGTTTGCACACGACGTTTTTGATGTGAAGTAAAATATCCATCCGAAGCAACCATAACAGGAAGACGAACTTCAGGATCTTCAGCCAATTTAATCGCCATAATATTCATATCATAAACAGCTTGTGGATCACGGCACATAATAATAGGCCAGCCTGTGTTCAAAGCATAGTAAAGATCAGAATGATCACCATGAATGTTTAAAGGTCCAGAAACGGAACGACAAACTAAGTTTAAAACCATTGGAAAACGAGTTCCAGATTGCACAGGCATTTGCTCCAACATATACAAATAACCATTGGCGCTTGTCGCGTTGAATACACGGCCGCCTGCTGTGGAAGCGCCGTAACAAATCCCTGCGGATCCATGTTCCCCGTCAGCAGGAATCAATTTAATATCATGCTGTCCGCTCGATTTCATCAAATCGAGAAATTGCGCAACTTCCGTAGAAGGCGAAATCGGAAAATAACCCATAATATGATAATTAATTTGATGAGCGGCGTAAGCTGCCATCTCGTTTCCGGATTCATAAACCATTCTTTGTTCTATCGTACCTTCACTGACTTCTTTTTTAATCTCAATCGACATTGCTTTCACATCCTTTTTAAATCGATTAGTTGTTTACTGCCAAATCAAAACGGTGCGGTACACGATTCGCTTCGCCATAACCTTCGGTTTCACGCTCGTCAGAAAGTGCTTCAGTCGGACAAGCAACTACACATTTCAAACAACCCTTGCAATATTGATAATCAATTCCCTGTAAAAACATTTGCGGACGTCCCTTTTTATCGGCCAACTCATCCCATACGAAACAAAAATCAGGGCAAGCTGTGTCGCAAGCCGCGCAATGGATACACTTGTCTTCATGGAAATGCGGCATCATTCCGGAACGGGAAATACTAATATCTTTCAAAATACTGTTACCCGGATTTGTGATTGTTCCACCCATGGATTGTGTGGAATAACCAAGCACAGGTGTGTCATGACGAACAAATGCTGGCATTGTATGGCCTTCAGGCAACGTTATCGTTTGGAATTTCACTTCGTTATAGCCACGGTCAAACGTACGCAGTGCAGGTTCTACGGATTGCGGATATTTTTTCTCAAGTGATTTGCGTATAACATCACGCATAATTTGTGGATCCAAAAATTCGCATAAGCGAAATAATCCACCAAGCATCGCCATGTTGACACGATTTTTTTCTTCTAATGAAATCCCTGTCGCATCAACAACAGCGATAATTCCGCCTACCATTTTCAACTTGTCTTTTAGTTCATCGGTTGAATGGGCAGAATTAACGAGTACAATGCTATCTTCATAAATCCCACTGCTCACATTAATTGTTTTGGACAAAGCTTCATGAAAAATTCCGACAACATGCGGTCTTTCTACAGGTGAAGTGTCTCGGATGTTCGTCTCAATATCGCAAAAACGAATGTGTGCTTTTACGGGAGAACCTTTCTTTTCAGATCCGTAAGACGAAAAGCTTACACCATTTAAACCAACACCTACAACACCAGCTTCAGCCAGCATCTTCCCTGCAAGATTGGCGCCTAAACCGCCAATGGATTCTAAACGAATTTCAAAAAAACCAAGTTCATTTTTTTTAGGCAAAATAGACATTGTGCTGATTTCCCCTTTCTTTCATAACGAACAGACAAATTGACTATTCATAATATTGCTTATATTAAATTATAACAACATCGCTTTTAAGTCGCAACAGTTAGTTTGTCTTTTTTTTAAATAATGCTTCATATTCAAAAGAAACCTATATTTTTCGATCAATATGAGGTGTATATAACAGTTTCAAATAAGTTATATAACAGTTTAATTCATCCATGTTTACTATTAAACAGAAACCATCCGATTAGAGTCAAAATTAACAGCACAAACAAAGTAACAATCGTCGAATAGAACATTCGCGTTAGTTTCCCCTTAGCTGAAGGATGTACAATACTTCGCGGCGGCAAGATATAATCTTCCACATTTGACTCTGAATCCAATGATTCTGAATCGACTGCCATCATGCTTCCCTCCGATAGCGAATAATACAGCCCATAATCAGATCAATTAACAAATGAGCTAGAATGGGTGTCCATAAAGTCCCCGTCTGCACATAAATCCAACCTAAGCCATAACTAACACTAAAAACTAATCCGGTCATAATCCAATTCTGTAGATAACGAATATGAATCGCAGCAAACAAAATACTTGTCCAATACGAACCAAATGAATGTTGAATGGCACCACGAAAAAGCAGTTCTTCACAAAATGCGACAACAGCCGAGATGACAAAAATGTGCCAAAGCGCACGATTGCCGAACAATTTAAAATTCATTCCGCCATCATCAGATACTTCATCAGGAACCCATCTGGAGATAATCATATTTACTAGTAAAAACAATCCGGCAAAACAAATTCCCCAAATCAAAATACGATCGTAATGTGTCAAGTTTAATTGATTAAAAACCTTGTTTTTTTGAAATAAAATAATGATTATACCTAATATTAAAGTTAATAATTGCGTGATATATAAATTTAATACGAGCATTCGATCACTTATTTTATTGACATCAATCGTCTTAATTTTGAATTTCGGAAAATTCCATTTCTTCATCAGGGCATCCTCTCATTACATGTATTCCTTTTTCTCGTCTTTTATCCTATACTATAATAAAATCATTCGCAAAAAAAGTCGAAGGAGCTTCCAAATGAATAAACGGCTTTCTCGATCAGATTACATACTCTCGCTAATTTTCATTTTCATGCTTATCTGTGCAATTGGAGCCTTTTTTTATGGGGTGAAGCTTGGAACGGCCCAAGTAGAAGCAAAACAACAAGCAGCGCTAGATCAGAAAACAGAAACAGCAAAGGGTTTAACCGCGTATAATCAATCCGTTCTCGTTTCATTCTATCATACGATCTATTTACCGTTTAAAGAATTTCAAACCGTATGGTTTAAAGATATGAACGATATTGAAGTGAGAGGAAATACGCTAGACCCGGCCTCTTTAATCAAAGAATTAAGTAAATTAGCCGATGCCAAATACAGCATAGTGTTAACGCAATCTATGCCAAGTACCTCTCCACTCCTCCAAGAAGCACATCAAAATTATTTAAAAAGTTTGAAATTGTTTAACCAGGCCGCCAATAGCTTTCAAACCAAGGCGAATTCAATTCAAGGCAGTGTTCTGGCATCCGAAATCGGTAAAGATGCTTATTTTAGCGAAGCAAAAACGTTTGCATTAAAAGCGCAAAACGAATTTTTTGAATCGATTGTAAAATGGAATGAAACGTTAGAAGTCGACCCATTAAAGGGCGCGAATTTTGTTAAAAATGTCCCCTTGGCATTAGCCGATTGGAATCAGATGAACTTTAATATTAAAAACCAATATGTGACTATTCTAATGTTAACAAGTAAGTATTTCGAATCGTACAATCCACAAGATCTAGTTATTAGCATTGATGAAATGATCCAATCCGGACAAGCTAAAAAAATGAGCGCAACGACATTACAACAGCTTGCAGACATACTTGTAGGAACCGGAGCCGTTCGTCAAGATGACTTTATTAATGGGAAGATGAAATGGTATGGTACAGAAAAAATACCTCAACTCCCTTTCTTTTTCAAAAATACATAATGAATCGTTAAATAAATAGGACCCTGATGCTTATATTATAAAGCATCGGGTCCTATTTTTAATCGTAGTCGATTCCACGTAAACCTGCTATTGCAGCCATTCCGCCCTCTACATTCTTCACCTGATCATAGCCATGTTTATACAGGTAATTGCACACGGCGGCACTGCGAACACCGTGGGCACAAATAATATAAAGCGTTTGATCATTTGGAATTTCACTTAATCGCTCAGGAATCGAATTCATTGGAATATGAGTGGTTTCTGCTAAATGATAATACTCCCACTCCCCTATCTCCCTTACATCAATAACATTTTTCCGATTAATTTCTTGAGATAATAACATTCGATTAAATGCGTCCGGTTCAATAAATGGCTCGTTCATTTTTTCCTCCTTTTCGGTCATATTTGAACAATAACGAAAAATTCACATTTGTTCAAGCAAAAAGCATTGCAATTGCCTATCCATTTGCTATAAAATAGGGAAAGTTCATATAACGAATAAATACGATGATGGAACCAAGCATTTGGACGCCTTCAGAGAGTCGATGTAGGGTGTGAATCGACGGTTGGTCGAATGTGGAGCATTTCGGAGTCATTGCATTGAACGATGGAAACACCATTCTTATTGTAACGTAGGAATGTTCATTTCGAGACGTAGATGCAATCGGTAAGAGACCGTTATCTTCTAGGTCATAAATTGACCAAATGAGGTTGCTTGTGTAAAACAAGCAGCGAATTAGGGTGGTACCACGAAGTCAACTCTCGTCCCTTTATACGGCACACGTATGGGGATTGGGGTTTTTTTTTCTTTTTCAAGGTGAATCTGCTTTCAATGCCGGTTTAGCTGGCACAATATTATAAGGGGGTAATACAATGTTTAAAGTATTGGTATCTGATCCAATCAGTGATTTAGGAATTCAACAGTTAAATGATGCAGTTGATGTTACGGTAGACAAAAAAACAGGACTAAAGGAAGACGAGCTCATAGCAATCATCGGCGACTATGATGCATTGCTTGTCCGCAGTCAAACCAAGGTGACCGAGCGTATTATGGAAGCCGGCAAAAAATTGAAGGTCGTTGGACGCGCTGGCGTGGGCGTAGATAATATTGATTTGGAAGCAGCGACAAAACGCGGTATCGTCGTCATTAATGCACCTGATGGCAATACGATTGCAACATGCGAATTAACATTTGCGATGATGATGTCCGTTGCAAGACAAATACCACAAGCATATAAGAAAACAGTAAGTGGTGAATGGGATCGTAAAACGTTTGTCGGCGTCGAATTGCGTGATAAAGTACTGGGTATCATTGGTATGGGACGGATCGGCAGCGAAGTGGCAAAGCGCGCAAAAGTTTTTGGTATGGAGGTTATTGGCTATGACCCCTTCTTGACTGAAGAACGTGCTGAGAAAATGGGAGTCAAACTGGGATCGGTTAACGAAATTGCCGCACAAGCCGATTTCATTACTGTTCACACTCCTTTGACAGCTGAAACGCGTCATATTATCGGTAAAGCACAATTTGATTTGATGAAAAAAGGCGTACGCATCATTAACTGTGCTCGTGGTGGAATCGTTGATGAAGTTGCCCTTGTCGAAGCAATTAATGAAGGGACGGTAGCTGGAGCCGCTTTTGACGTGTTTGAAGAAGAGCCGCCAGCAGCAGATCATCCTTTCTTAAATAATCCGCATATTATCGTTACCCCTCATCTTGGTGCTTCAACGATTGAAGCTCAAGAAAATGTGGCCATTGATGTTTCGGAAGAGGTTCTTCACATCTTACGTGATCAACCGTTTAAAAACGCAGTTAACATGCCGCCTGTTCCAGCAAATGTGCTTAGCAAATTACAACCTTATTTCGATTTAGGCGAGAAGTTAGGACGTTTTGCAGGCAAGCTTACAGAAAGCGCAGTAAAAGAAATCATCATTAATTACGCTGGTGAATTGGTCGATGTGGATACATCACCGCTAACGCGCCATATTATAAAAGGCGTGCTCTTTAACCACCTTGCGGATGAAGTGAATATTGTCAATGCGATGCATATGGCTAAATTAAGAGAAATCAATATTGTAATCCAACAAGCAACCACATCAAAAACGTTTACAAATTTGGTATCCGTAACTTTGAAAACGAAAAAAGAAGAAAAAGTTGTTGCTGGTACACTTCTTTCCGGCTATGGAAAACGAATTGTACAAATCGACCAATATCCTGTCGACATTTCTCCCGAAGGGAATATGCTGATCATTTCACATAATGACAAACCGGGTATTATTGGTCGTGTCGGCACGCTGCTAGGTAACAACGATGTGAATATCGCTTCCATGCAAGTGGGACGTAAAGACCTCGGTGGTTCAGCTATTATGGTATTAACGATTGATAAAGAAGCTCCCGGCACTGTATTAACCGCACTGGAACAATTGCCAGAATTAATCCATGTTAAAGCAATTTCTTTATAATAAAACGTCGATTGTTCCACGAATAACAAGATTTAACTTTGTTTTTCAACAAAAAAAGCATTCCACAAAGCTGGCTTTGGGAATGCTTTTTCTTTTTTCATTTTTCAAACATAATAAATTTGTAATATGTCTATAAATAAATTAGCTTATTTTAATGGAAATACAATGGAAAAAGTAGTTCCTTTTCCAACATGACTCCTCACTTGTACAGTGCCTTGATGCGCTTCTACGATATTTTTAACAATGGCTAGGCCTAGACCTGTTCCGGTGGCTACACCGCGTGTACGCGCTTTGTCAGCTTTATAGAAGCGCTCGAATATGAAGGGCAGATCCCCAGTTGGAATGCCTTGACCTTGATCTTCAATTTCAATCAAAATAGACTGCCCCTCTTGAGAGTTCTGCAATACCATTCTCATCGTAATTTGCTCAGCAGGTGAGGAATGACGTATGGCATTATCAAGCAAATTTGTTAGCACTTGCTCTAAGCGATCTTCGTCTGCGTGCGGCAGTATAATGTCTTGCTCCGTACATTCCATAAATAGCTGTAACTCATGTTCCTTACAGAGCACGCTAAACTTACGATGCACTCTTTTCAATAATGCGTTGAGCTGTACCGGACGGAAATGGAGTTCCATGTGCCCTGCTTCCATCCGAGCCAAGTCCAGAAGATCTTTAACCAATCTCCCCATTCGCAGAGATTCATCATAGATCACTTGGGCTAGCTCCGTCCGTTCCTCTGGGGAAGCAGCGATATCATCGAGCAAAGCCTCACTGTACCCTTGCAGCATGGACAAAGGAGTACGCAGTTCATGCGATACGTTAGCAACGAAATCTTTACGGAGCTTCTCAAGACGGTGTTCCTCTGTTACATCACGCAAAACAGCAACGGCTCCACGCACTAATTCACGTGAATATAAAGGAGCCATAACAATCGACCATACTCCGTTATGAACATGAAGTTTAGAGGTGATTTCTGTTGTATCTTCAACCACATTAGCAAACAATTGCTGCAATGGTTCAGGGATATGCGGCGAAGAATTCATCCTTTGACTAAAATCATCATCGTTATGCAATGTGTTCCATTGAATATCACGCCAATTAGCGATAATTTTCTCTCCATGAGGATTGGTAAAGATGACGTTCCCCTCGACATCAAAGGAAATGACTGCATCCGCCATACTTCGCAAAACGCTCGATAAATTTTCTTTTTCATGATTTAAATCTTTAATCGTTTCTTCCAATCGTTCTCCCATATGATTAAATGTTTGTGCCAATTCACCTAATTCATCCTTAGAAACAATGGGCACACGACTGCCGAACTCCCCTAATGTGATTAAATCGGCGGCTTTTTTCAATTGCTGCAGCGGTTTAGTAATCCGTGTAATCAGAAAAAAGGCAAAAAAGGTTGTCAACAAAAAACCAATAAAGGACACAAGCACAAACAATTTTTTTACATAGGTTTGCGTGTTTTCAACAGATTTTTGGGACTGATGGATAATAATAATTCGGGATATAACTGCATTTTGCTTATCTTTGGATTTAATCGGAACCGCAACGAACAAATAATCGCCTTTACGTTTATCGACAAGGCCCCCGGAAAAAGCTGTTTCAAGCTCATTTGGGGTAAAAACGTCGCCAATCGCCATTTTTTCATCCTTGCTCAGAAACAATGAAGTGGTTAAATCAATATTAAGCGCCCCTGATTTACGTTCAAGCAAAATCATTCCCGCGTCCTGCGGACTTAGAAGATCATTCATTGTAGAAAGGAACGATTCTTCATTATAATGTTGAGCGGCTTGGATAGCGACTTTGCTTGCAAGATCCTTCAGACTGCTTGACTGATCGTTGGATTTGGGAAAGCTGGTATTAATATATTGAAATAAAAATAAGCCAAGAATGAGCAGCACGACAGCAACAAGTGCAATGATGGTCATCCAAAGCTTGACTACGATACTTTTTAATATTAACACTACTTAGGCACCTCTAACTTATAGCCTACACCCCAGACGGTGGTAATCATCGTCGCGGCATCGGGAGAAACCTTGTTTAATTTTTCCCGCAGTCGTTTAACGTGCGTGTCAACGGTACGCAAATCGCCAAAAAATTCATAATTCCAGACATCTTTTAATAAATCTTCACGCGAAAACACCTTGTCCGGCGATACGGCGAGATAATGCAGCAATTCATACTCTTTGGGCGTTAAGGCGACTTCGTGTCCTCCAGCGGTTACTCGGTGCGCATCGTGTTCAATTAGCAGGTGCGGGAAAACGATATTATTGCTATGACTATCTTCTTTAGATAAGTATGCTGTTGCTGAAGAACGACGTAAAATAGCTTTAACACGATAGATCACTTCTCGAGGACTAAACGGTTTCACCACGTAGTCATCTGTTCCCGCCTCAAAGCCTTGGACTCTATTGGCTTCTTCACCTTTAGCTGTAAGCATGATAACAGGTGTTGCTTTCGTTTGGCGTAATCTCGTGCAAACTTCAATTCCATCGATTCCTGGTAGCATCAAGTCAAGTAAAATCAAATCAAAGTCTTGATCCAATGCTTTCTGAAGTGCGCTTTCGCCATCTTCCGCTTCAGCAATGGTGTAGCCTTCCTTTTCCAAATACATCCGCAGCAAACGGCGAATTCGTTCTTCATCATCGACAATCAGAATATTTGCTTTCCATTCTGCCATCTGAACAACAACTCCTCAACTTTATTTTATACGCCAGAATAAGAATGCAAACCAGCTATAACCAAATTTACACCAATTAACGTGAACATGACAACTGTGAAACCAATAACGGAAAGCCATGCTGACTTTTTACCCTGCCAGCCTCTGGATAAACGCAAATGGAGATAAAACGCATAGTAAAGCCAAGTGATTAATGCCCATACTTCTTTGGGATCCCAGCCCCAAAAGCGTCCCCAAGCTTCCGCAGCCCAAATCATCGCAAATACCAAAGCGCCTAGCGTGAAAATTGGATAACCAATCGCTATGGCCCGATAGCTGATCTCATCAATATCTTCAGGGTCCATCCCATCTAAAATAGGACTAATCGCAGCAGCCAGCGGTTTACGGAACAAAAGACGCAGCAGGCCATATAATACAAGACCGCTTATAATCGACCATACGACTGTATTCAGCTTACGTCCGGCATTACTGCCATTCATCCAAGACGGCGCTTCAAATAATGGTTTTTTAATTCCTAAAAATGGGGTCATATTCTCCATTTTTGTTTTGTATGGCGCGAAGATAGGCGGTAAAACATAGTCCACTTTTTGATTGACGGTTTGTTGTTGTCCCGCCTTGTCTGTCACCGTAACATCTTTGGAAAATTGAGCTTTATAGCCCGCTGCATTAAAACTAAAAATCGCAGCTACAAATCCAATAATGATTAACATCACAAACATGACAAATTCAATGCTGCGCTGTTCTTTTTTTGCTTGCGGCTCCTTTGATTTAAAATCAATGGTCCGAATCAAATACATCAGTCCGCCGGCAAAGCCAACTGCGAAAAACGCTTCGCCTGTTGCAGCCGTTGTAACATGAATCTTAAGCCAATAGCTTTGCAGCGCGGGAATGAGCGGCTGTACTTCGTGCGGAAATACGGAAGCGTAAGCCAGAATAATAATGCCTACCGGCAGTGCAAACACACCGATTACCAGAGAGCGATAAATTAGAAATACGACGATAAAGGCACACATAATCATCATCGCAAGGAAGGTCATAAACTCATACATATTGCTTGTCGGTATATGTCCCCCACTATACCAACGGGTAAAGAAAAACAATACATGACCGATAAAACCAATCACAGATGTAGCAAAAGCTATTTTCCCCCAACGACGCATATGCTCTTGCGGGTCACGACTGCTCCATTTTTTCCCAAGAATCGAAAGTACAAAAAGCAGAAAACCGAGATTATACAAAATAAAAGCAATCAAAAGATAGGTACTGCTGATCGAGCTAATCTTATCCAATAAAACCGTCATCCAGATTTCCCTCCTGTTTCCAAAGATTTCGCATCCACTTTGACACCTAATTTATTTAATGCTTTGACTGCTTCATTACGTATACCAAACCAATTTTTATTCGTATGGGCTCCAAGCGCAAGAATTTCACCATCTATACGAAGCCATATGCGGCGATGCTGCCAATAGAAGCCCATGACAAGCCCTAACATCGATATGGCCGCTCCTACCCAAATATAAGGCATCGCTCTATCCACGCGAATATTGAGAAAGCTCGTATAGCTGGCAATTTCAACATCATTCATTGATTCTACTGAAATGTCAAGCTTTTTACTAATTGCCCCGTTAATATCATCCTGACGGAAGGCAGCTTTATCGACCTGGCGAGGGAAATACAAATAAATTTCGCCGCTTGGAGCAAGTCCGGGTCCTGTTATGGAGAAAACAAAAGCAGGCACTTTTGCGTCATTCGACTGCGTGGTTGGCTGTCCCTGTTCGTCCAAGGCAAAATCAGGATAGTAATCCTTCAGCTGCAGCTTATATTCTCCTGCTTGATAGCTGCTTTCGGGACGCGACATCGATAGCTTAAAGGATCCATACGATTCTCCGGTTACTTTATTTTTCAGAGACGGCTTAACGGTAAGCAAGCGAGGCGTTTCTTTATAATCAAATTGAAATGCCATTAACCCTTTATAATCCAATGGTTTATTCACGAATATATTTTGACGATGCACTTCTTGGAGTATCGGCTCTTTTGCCGGATCATCGCACTGGGATGTACACCTATATAAAATTGCTTGCGTTTCATATACCTTTGGTACATTGGCATCCTTTTTTTGAAACTGCTTGGACATTTCATCCTTGGTATAATAATCGACCACAAATTTATCATTTTTCAAATAATACGATGTGTTCGGAATTTTCACTGTTTGTCCTTCAAGAAAGCCCATATATTGATCCATATGCCATCCTGGAATACCGCGCATCAGTACCGCTAATAAAAATATAATAAGTCCGATATGAAGAACATAAGGCCCCCAACGACTAAAGCGGTATTTTTCTGCTAATAAAGCAGAACCGTCTGTATGTACACGGTATCTTTGTTTGCGAAGCTGTTTCGCCATTCCCTCAATCCATTGCTCTGTCCCGTTAGACGTTGTTTCGGATGGAAGTGAAAGTGTTGCGGTATAGGATATTTTTTGGCGTAAAATAAATTGTAAGTGCTTGCGAATTTGCTGTTTATTCAAGGCCCGATAAAGCGGCAAGACGCGATCTAAGCTGCAAATGACCAGCGAGGTCCCAATCGTAAACAGCAAAAGCATAAACCACCATGATTCATAGGTGTGCGAGAGTCCAAGCAAATAATAGATGTTGCCCAAGGACCCATAATTTTGCTTGTAAAACACGGATGGATCCATATTGATAAATGTATTTTCCTGTGGATAAATCGTGCCCAGCATAGAACTGACCAAGGTGAACAAAATCAAGTAAATCGCTATTTTAACCGAAGAAAAAAAATTCCACACTCGATCCAATATCAATGGATTGTCTTTTTGTGAACGACGGGCGATACCATCATAGCGCATTTCTAATGATTCTTGTCCTGAATCGTCATACAACGGTTTTCCACATGATTCGCATAGCACGGTACCAACGTGGTTCTGATGACCGCATTCACATTTTGTATTTTCAAACACTTGTGAGACCTCCTAAATCATAAGCAAATGGTATCTTCTACTTTCCAAGCACAGAGGATATAGCTTGCTGCAAATAGTTTTCATCCATTCCGGCAACGTTTATTTTTGCTATTTTCCCTTGTGGATTAACAAAAAATGTAGTCGGATATTGGATTACACCGTAGGTTTTGCGAATTTCAAAATTTTCGTCCAAAAGGATAGGGAATGTCACCTTAACTTGATCCACATATGCTTTTGCTGTTATTTGACTTTCGCCCATATTCACGCCAAGCACAACAACATTCGAATCCTTCCATTGCTCATATTGCTTCTGTATGGCCGGCATTTCAAGTTTGCAATATTTACAATAGGTTCCCCAAAAATTCACAATGACAACTTTTCCTTTATAATCGGAAAGCTGATGTACGTTTCCATCCAAACCTAACAGTTTGAAATTGGGCGCTTTGTCCCCTACAACAGGGATCTGATGATCGCTAAACAAATTGTTGTAAATTGTCAGACCACCAATGATGACCACGATGGAAAGTATGATGATTTGCAGCCACTTTTTATTTTTCCCCACTATTTTCACCTTCGCGTAACCTTAATTTTGCTAACCTTATTATAACGAACTTTAGCGTATTCTTTTATGACTTATTTCGAACATTGTGTGACTGGGAAGCAGAATCTATAAGGCTTTGGACTTCCTTTGGGGTTAAGTAACGATATTTGCCTCGAGGCACGCCAGTTAAAAAAAGTGGTCCAAACATAATACGCTTTAATCGAATCACGGGAAATTGAACCGCTTCAAACATTCGGCGTACTTGGCGATTGCGGCCTTCATAAATCGTAATGGTAATGGTCGATTCATTTTTTATTGGATTTACATCAAAATAGTCCACCTCTGCTGGGGCTGTAATCCCATCATCAAGCTGGACACCATTTTTCAATTTTTCCAATATTGTTCCGTGCGGAACCCCTTTAACTGTTGCATGATATGTTTTCGGAACATGATGCTTCGGATGTGTAAGCAGATGTGCTAAATCGCCATCATTCGTCAACAATAGCAAGCCTTCCGTATCGTAATCCAACCGTCCGACTGGATATAATCTTTCTTTAATCCCGTGAATTAAATCCGTTACGACCTTACGCCCTTCCGGATCTGCAGCGCTGGTAATAACCCCTTTTGGCTTATTCATTAATAAATAAATTTTATTTTGGCGGTTAATTTCACGGCCATCCACCTTGATAATATCGTTGACCGGATCGACTTTCACTCCGAGCGTGGTCACTTTTTCATCATTTACTTCAACACGGCCTGCAACGATAATTTCTTCGCATTTTCTTCGCGAAGCAACACCTGCATTCGCCAAAACCTTCTGTAATCTTTCCATTTCCATTAATTACTTCACCTCTAACCATATGATACCGATTTGGCTCGGAAATCACAAGTTAGGTTATGCAAACACCCAATAACATATCGCAACCGAAGCAAAAAAGCCGATGGCATCGGAGATCAGGCCTACTTTTAACGCATACATCGCTTTTCGTATCCCAACAGCACCGAAGTAGACCGTAAGTACATATAAGGTTGTATCTGTACTGCCTTGAATCGTTGATGCGATTCTCCCTATCAGCGAATCGGGCCCGAATTGTTTGATTAAATCTGCGGTAAAAGCTAAAGATCCTGCGCCAGTTATCGGTCTTAGAAAGGCTAATGGCAAGACTTCTCCAGGTATTCCAAAGTGTTCAAGTACCGGGTGCATCCACCCAACAAGCAAATCCATCGCTCCAGAAGCACGAAAAACGGTAATGGCTACCATCATCCCCACAAGATGCGGCATAATCGTAATCGCCGTTTGAAAGCCGTCTTTGGCTCCCTCAACAAAGGATTCGTAGGTGGGTACTTTTTTATAAGCCGCATAAAGCGGAATAAAGACAATCATCAGAGGAATGGCCCACGTAGAAAGTGTGGAAACGAAAGTGTACACAGGATGGCTCTACTCCTTTCTAACGCAGATTTTTTTCGTATTTGCTTCGATACCATTTATCTACGAAAATCGCTGCTGCCGTGGAGATAATAGTTGCGATTAGTGTTGTTCCCACGATTTCTGCAGGATTGAGCGAATGATAGTTCATCCGAATGGCAATAAGCGTGGTTGGAATTAGCGTAATGCTGGATGTGTTTAAAGCTAATAAAGTACACATGGCAGGACTTGCAATATCTTTATCTGAATTGAGTTTCTGCAGCTCCTGCATGGCGCGAATACCCATAGGTGTAGCCGCATTGCCTAATCCAAGAATATTGGCACTCATATTCGACATGATGTATCCAATCGCTGGATGATTGGCAGGGACACTGGGAAAAAGAAAACGAACCAGAGGACGCAATAAAACGGCTAATTTGCTTAATAATCCCGCATCTTCGGCAATCCGCATAATGCCTAACCAAAAAACAAGAATGCTGATCAATCCGAAACAAACGGCAACCCCTGTTTTCGCGCCATCGAATACCGCCTCTGTGACAAGTTCAATCCGCCCCTGAATGGCAGCTACAATAAAACCGACTACGATTAAAAACAACCAAATCAAGTTGACCATTATATCCAGCTCCTAAATCGAAATTTTCAAATGACAAATAAAGCGTAAATGAAGGAATGGAGATGCTGTATAAAACCCGTTTGTATTGAATTTTCCGCAACCAGAGGAACCTTACCAATTTCTTGACCCTCGATATAAAAAGTTAATTGCCCCAAAATTTTTAAGCGAAAAGATAACGAATGATCATTTTCGAGCTTTACTTGTTTAGTTAGCTTTTGACTTTCTTCCGCAGTAAGCGGATAGGAAAAAGACTTGCTTGTCAGCATGCCATTCGGCATTCGCTCTCCTTTATCAACCAATTGCTTAAGCGGAAAATGCTTAAATCCATAATCTAATAATTTACTATGATCCGCCCAATCATCCGAATCGTTTAAGGTTACTACTGCCAGCTGTTGACCCCCGCGTGTAGCCGAAGAAACCAGACACCGATTGGCCAATTTCGTATAGCCTGTTTTCACCCCATCCGAGTTTGGATAAAGTGAAAGCATTTTATTTTTATTGGGCCACACATAGCTCCAAGCTTCATTCGGATTGGGAACTTTTTTAATTTTAGTTTTGACAATTTCTCGAAACACAGCATTGCGCAGCGCATAGGCTGATAAAACCGCCATATCGCGGGCAGTGGAATAATGCTCTTTACCATCCAAGCCGTGAGGGTTCATAAAATGAGAATGATCCATCCCAAGCATTTGCGCTTTTTCATTCATTAAGTAAATAAAGCCATCCAGAGAACCACCAACGTGCTCGGCAATAGCTGTTGCCGCATCGTTGCCGGAGCGCAGCATTAATCCATAAAGCATATTATTTAAGCTCATTTGTTCATTTTGCTTCAAATAAATCGAGGAACCTTCTTTTCCTGCGGCATTTTTACTTACTTTAACCTGATCCGTTAGCTTCCCCGCCTCAATCGCAACGATAGCTGTCATAATTTTGGTTAAACTGGCAATTCTCATTTGCTTATCACCTTGATAGCTGTATAATATTTTGCCTGAAGTCACATCAATTAAAGCGGCAGCTTCCGCATGCGTTTTAACGACTCCAGAATCGGCGTCAACGTTGTATGAAAATGCAAGAAAGCTAAAGCTGCTTATAAGCAAACAACTGAACAACAAAAAAGCCCTTTTCATAGGTACCCTCCGAACGCTTGTTAAAGCACATGTTTGTACATGTATATGCTTTTCCAATTCAGAACATGTCCTATTAAAGAGCTGACTTCTATTATGAAGGCAAAAATGTTACTTATAGTGTGTTCAAAAAGTATAGCTATGTTGCGTAATGAATGTGCTTTACTATTGCGTATTTACTTGCTCAATCATCAGCATTAATTTTTGTGACAAATCAATTTCATAGGGCTCGCTCTTATCACCGTCTGCATTGGCAAAGACACGAATAATCGGGCGCTGCGGATAGTTTGGATTGATTTTTGTCACAACACCTTTTTCACCTGTGTTCAACTTGACCGTTAATCCTAGTGGATAAATCGCTACATTATCACGGAACATCGCTACCATTTTACGATCATAAAGTGTGCCTGAACAGCCATATAATACCTCCATCGCTTCATGCGGAAGCATAGCAGCGCGGTAAGGACGATGATTAGTCATTGCGTCGTAACTGTCGGCAATCGCAATCCATTTGGCAAATTCGTGAATTTCATCCCCTTTTATTCCCCTTGGATAACCCGTTCCGTTCACCCGTTCATGATGCTGAAATGCACAGTGCGCTGATAGAAGCGGGATATTGGCTTCCTCTTTTAAAATTTGGTAGCCTAATGTGGTATGCTTTTGCATCTCATTGTACTCATCAGGCGTAAAAACCCGATTTTTAGTTAACAGTTCAGCGTTAATCTTCGTTTTTCCGATATCATGCAAAATGGCTCCTAGACCTAGTGTAAATAAATCCTTGCGCGAATAACCATGTGTAATCCCCAAAGATAAGACAACCACGGCAACATTTAAAGAATGATTATACAGGTAATTCTTCATGACATGGATATCCGTTAGCATAATCAGCGCGTCTGGATGCTCGTTTAGATCATCAATGATCATGTGAAGTACATTGTTAAATGACTTGCCTAAAGTCGGATTTTTAAAAACTTGTTTACTTGACGATTGCTCCATTAGGGAACGGAAATTATTGCGAATCTCAGTAATGGCCTTAAACCGCGTTTGATCAGAAAGTGGTGATTCAATTATAACATCATCCGTATTCGGATCTTGAATATAAAGATAATCAATTCCTAATTGCACAAGCCGATTAATTAAAGGATCCGTTAAGGCAACATTCACTCCTAAAAGAATAATGCCATCTTCATTATAAATTACCTTTCCCAAACGCATTCCCGTTTGGCATTGCTTAGTTGGTAATAACCGCATATATAACCTCACCCGTTGATATAATTAACTTTACTATAAAAGATACGATCAAAAAGAGCAATGAAAAAAAGATGTCCTTAAAGTAGATTAACTACTTAAAGAACATCCCCTGAGGTTTAATACATTAGACGTTCGTGTTCGGTGCTGCCATAGTATTGGGCATACCAGTGCCGGAAACCGCAGTATTCCCAGACATGCCAGTTGACATATTCCCTTTACCGCCCTTTAGTAAGCTTTGTATTTTATCGAATACTTGCGGAGCGGAATCAATTAAACGCTCATATAGATGCGTTTGATTATCTAATGGAACCACTTTAACTCCTTGAGAATTGACTACCAAAAAGGCAATCGGTGTAATCGATACACCTCCGCCACTCCCGCCGCCAAATGGCAATGAAACCATGGCATTTTTCGCATCGTTTTTACTTGATGGATCTTGTTCCGCTTCACCAAGAAACTCACTGCCTCCAGCAGCAAATCCAAATCCTACCTTGGATATGGGTAAAATCACACTGCCATCCGGAGTCTCAACTGGATCACCGACAATAGTGTTTACATCGACCATTTCTTTAATATTTTCCATAGCAGTTTTCATTAGGCCTTGAATGGGATGCTCTGTCATCTAAATCCTCCTTTTAAGAACATTTTGAGTTAACAAAGATGTTTCAACAGGCATATCATGCCCCAAAAGGAAGCACACTATGTAGAACAACTCTCAACTACGGGATCTAATTTCACAAGAAAAAACGCCCTTTCGGACGTTTTAGCGAAACATTCCCCATAATTTGATTAAATGAAATGTGTTGTTGGGATCTATTTTTTGCGCTATGACAAAATTAAGTATATTCTCTGTCATTCGGTCAGAGATCTTTTCACTCATAACTTTAGAAATTTTCCCAAGTAAGCGGTTCATTTTCTGACGATCCTGCAGGTCATCTTTGGTTAGCCCATTTAAAATCATTTGCACACGCATTTTGATTTGTGGATTTTTCAGCTTTAACTTCACTCTTTCTACAAAAGCACGATCAATGCCGTAATTTTCATAGTCCACTCTTTACACCTCCATAAAAACCATTACATAGTATATGAGGTGCAGCCTGTACATGATACTTCAATCATGAAATCAATCTAACAAATCTTCAGAAAAAATATGCTCTCGAAGTAAATATTCGCGCAAGGGCAGGTAAACCAAGGAAGTCCAAAAATCCTCACGCGAGAGTAGATCTGAGACATCATCTCGCGCCAATTCTAACGTCGCAAAATCACTAACAAGGTCAGCAAGTCTAAAATCAGGCAAACCGCTTTGCTTCGTACCAAAGTAATCTCCTGGGCCTCTTAATTCCAAGTCCCGTCGTGCGATTTCAAAACCATCGTTCGTCTCCGTCATGACGCGAAGACGCTCTTTGCCAACTTCATTTTTAGGGTCTGCAATGAGCACACAAAAAGAAGGATGCTCTCCGCGACCAACACGTCCTCGCAATTGATGCAGCTGAGAAAGACCAAAACGGTGCGCATCATAAATGACCATAATTGTCGCATTGGGCACATCCACTCCTACCTCTACAACGGTAGTAGAAACCAACACCTGAGTCCGATTCTCGCTAAAATCTCGCATCGCTTGATCTTTATCTGACGAAGACAGTCTACCATGGAGTAAACCAACGCGAAATTGAGGAAAGTGCTGCTGCAGCTGCGCATGTAAATCAAGTGCGTTTTGTACGTCCAACTTCTCCGATTCTTCAATTAACGGACAGATGACGTAGGCTTGCCTTTTTTGCAGCACCTCGCGTTCAATAAAACCAAGCACACGCTCCAGCATATTGTGATTCACCGCATAGGTGCGGATGGGTTTACGACCCTTGGGCAGTTCACGCAATGTCGATACATCCATATCACCGTAAGCTGTGATCGCTAATGTACGTGGAATCGGCGTAGCTGTCATCGTTAAAACGTCAGGATGCAAACCTTTACGCCGCAAAACACTGCGTTGCTGTACTCCAAAACGATGCTGCTCATCAATAACCACAATCCCCAGCTTATGAAAAAATACATCTTCTTGTATCAATGCATGTGTACCCACTACCACATCAATGGCACTAGACTGTATGGAAGCAATGAACTCGCGACGCTGCCGCTCCGTTAAGCTTCCTGTAAGCAAACCTACCCGAATGCCATACGGCTCAAATAAACGCTGTAAAGAGCGATAGTGCTGCTCAGCCAAAATTTCTGTGGGTGCCATAATCGCCCCCTGACATCCCGTCTTGACGACAGCGAAAAGCGCAACCGCTGCAACAATCGTTTTACCAGAGCCAACATCTCCTTGTAGGAGACGGTTCATGCAGTAAGGCTGCTGCAAATCACGCGCAATTTCTCCAATCACATTTTTCTGTGAATTTGTCAACGTAAACGGCAATGCTCGAACGAATCCTCGCATTGCGGGCGAATCAATGGCATGTGCCGCACCGTCTGCTTTACTTCGCGACAAAGCTCGATAAGCTTGGATCTTCAGCTGGAAAAAGAAGAATTCTTCGTAAACGATTCGCAGCCGTGCTTTTTGACCTTCAATAACGTCAAGCGGATGATGAATAAGTGCAATGGCTTGTCTTCTCGTTAAAAATCTATATTTTTCAATTATTTCAAGCGGTAAATTCTCTGCTATCATTTCACCAAATTGCGTCAACGCTTGTTTCATCGTTTTGCGCAGCCATTGTTGTGTCATTGGTGCTGCTAAAGAATATACAGGCTGCAGGGTCCCTGTTCGCGTATAGCCCTGGCCAGGAAATTCAGATTCAGAAACGGTAAGATGCTGTCTTCCTTGGTCCCATTTGCCGGTCAATACAATATCTTGTCCTGTTTTTAATTTTTCCTTGAGAAAGTGACGATTAAACCACACAGCCGTAACAAAAAAACGCTCAACCACCACTTTACAGGTCATCCGCGACTTAGTTCGTCCCATCATTTGTAAAAGCGGTTCACTATAGATCGTGCCTTGAATGGTAATTTTTTCGCCGTTTTTTACTTCAGTCAAATCACGAAGTCGATAGTCCTCATAGCGAAACGGAAAATAGTCCAAAAGCTGCGATACCGTTTGAATGCCTATGGAATGGAGTTCTTCTGCTTTTTGCGCCCCAATTCCACGCACATTTTGCACTGGGATAAGATGTAAATCAACCATATTACACCGGCTGCATAATTACCGCAACAGTACCGGGACCAACATGTGTTCCAATGACCGGACCAAGAACGGTATAAGATAACGAATGTATTTTAAAGTTTTCCTGCATCAATAATCCAAACCGTTCTGCCATTTCAAGCACATTCGAGTGCGCAATCATCACGCGAACCTCATGTACAGCTATCTCTTTTTGCTTAAAGAGTTCTATTATACGAAGTACCGCCGCATTTTGCCCTCTTACCTTTTCCACCGAATATGCTTCACCGTCTTTATCTATACTTAGGATCGGTTTAATTTTTAGCAGCGATCCAATAAGAGCAGCGGCTTTACCAATGCGACCGCCTTTTTGCATAAATTCTAAGGTATCCACTAAAAAGTATAATTGCGATTGTTCACTGAACCGCTGGATGAGTGCTAAACACTCTTCTTTGCTTTTCCCTTGCTTTGCCGCTTCTGCTGCTGCAACAACCCACCCTCCCATACCATAGGAAGCTGATTTCGAATCAATCGTTGTAATATCTGCGCTATCGTTCAATAATGATTTAGCTAATACAGCAGATTGATACGTTCCACTTAACGCTGAAGATAAATGAATCGAAATAATCTGCACATCCGGTTCGATTAGAAGCTTTTTATAAATTTCCAAAAAATCGACTGGAGAAGGCTGTGAGGTAGTGGGTATCACTGGAGACTTAGAGAGCAATTCATAAAATTGCTCAGCACGAAGAGTCACTCCGTCTCTGTAAGTATCCGTTCCGAAATGAACCTTTAGAGGTACAACTTCAATACCTAAAGCCAAACAAACTTCTTCCGGAATATCTGCTGTACTGTCTGTTACAAGCCGAACCTTTCCCATCAAGCTCACCTCAAATTAAATTTAATTACGTTACACTACTGAAAAAATGTAAGGATACAGCGGTTGATCACCCGAACAAACTTCAACTTCCCACTGAGAATAGCCGGAGCGAATAAAGCTTACCAATTCATCGGTTTGTTTTGCGGACGCATCCTTGCCTGTCAAAATTGTCACAATGTCCCCGGCTCTGTCCATCATAAGTGCCAACAAAGCTTTACAGACGTCGATTAAATCATGATTTGAAATGACAATTTGATTATTATGAATGCCCAGAAAATCGTCTTTTTTAATCGTGAGACCTTCCAGATCGGAATCACGCACCGCATGTGTAACTTGTCCCGATTCGACTTTCGTTAAAGCAGACATCATCGTTTCGGTATTCGTGCTCACATCCGTATTTTTTTGAAAAGCCATCATCGCACTCAAGCCTTGAGGAATCGTCTTCGAAGGGATAACAATGACTTCTTGATCCGAATACAATTTTTTGGCTTGTTGAGCTGTTAAAATAATATTCGAATTGTTGGGGAAAACAAATACGGTTTTCGCCGCAGCCTGCTTGATCGCATGCACAATATCCTCCGTGCTTGGATTCATGGTTTGTCCGCCAAATAAAACAACATCAACGCCTAAACTGCGAAAAATCGCAGCAATACCGTCTCCTGCGCCAACAACAACAAAGCCGTAAGCTTTTTCTATTTTATCCATTGAAGATGAATTTGAAGTCAATGGTTTTACATGCGTACTATCCTCGTCATTCTCCAAAATGTGTGCATGCTGTTCTCGCATATTTTCAATCTTAATGTTTATCAGCTCTCCATACTTCATCGCATGATTCATCACTTCGCCAGGATACTCCGCGTGAATGTGTACTTTAACTAAGTCCTCGTCAGCAGCTACAAGTAAAGAATCTCCAAACCTTGACAAGTCTTGGCGGAAATGCGCTTCTTTAAAAGCGGTTTCCTTCCCATTCGCAGCATTTAATTTAATTAAAAACTCAGTGCAATAACCGTATTCGATCGATTCGTTATTTAATTGCGACTGAACACTTTTCACATAACTTGGAGCATGAAATGGCAAGGGTACAGCAAAGTCAGTATTCTCATCTGATAAAACATTTAAAAACCCTTCATAAATGTGCACTAATCCTTGTCCACCCGCATCAACGACTCCAACCTGTTTCAATATTGGAAGCAAATCCGGCGTTTTAGCCAACGCTAGCTTGCTCTGCAGCAAAACATCTCGCATCAGTTCTTCAAGATCATTTGTTCGACGTGCTTGCACTACAGCATATTTGGCAGCCTCTTTGGATACAGTAAGAATGGTCCCTTCTACAGGCTTAACCACCGCTTTATAAGCCATATCCACCCCTTGCTGAAGCGCTGCTGCAAATTGCTGCGTACTGATTTCTTTACATTCATGAACGGATTTGGCAAAGCCGCTAAATAACTGCGATAAAATAACACCCGAATTACCTCTCGCTCCCATTAATAAGCCTTTAGAGAAAGCATCGGCTGCATAGCCTATATGATCTGTCTGTTTCTTCCTCAATTCCTCAAGTCCTGAGGTCATCGTTAAATTCATATTCGTACCTGTATCTCCATCTGGTACAGGAAATACATTCAATCCATTTACACGCTCAGCATTTTCGTTTATCTGACGTGAGCCTGCTAATATCATTTGATAAAAATCAAAACCATCTATAGAATTGAAGCGCTTCCTCAGAATAATTTCCCCTTCCATATCAAAGAGCAACATGTCCATCTTGCACGATAATATGAATATGTTTGACTTCAATAATCTTCATTGTACTATATTCAAAATGAATAATAAATCTATTTTCATTATTTCTAATGTTGACGCACGTTCTTTTACTGTGATATTATGTTATAGTATGTTTTACGAACGTCAAGGTTTTCTCCGAAAGCTTATAGAGGGGGTGTCATATATGTCACGCAAATGTTATATTACTGGAAAATCTCCAAAAGCGGGAAATAATGTTTCTCATGCGAATAATAAAAATAAACGTACTTGGGGAATAAATGTGCAAAAGGTTCGCATCCTCGTAGACGGTAAACCAAAACGAGTTTATGTCAGTACACGTGCCTTGAAATCCGGGAAACTTACCCGCGTATAAATGATTGCAACACAAAAAGCACCTGACGATAGGTGCTTTTTTTACGCTTATATAAGATCATATGCATGCGCCTATGCCTCGCTTCTCCTTTAGTTTTTGCTAAAGGTGTTGAGAACAGCTTTCACTACGCCACCTAACAACTTTGGCAGCTTGATGGTATAAAATTTCATCTCTACCCCTCCTTCAAATGTAAAGTTCCGCTAAGGCATTTACTTCATTCGGTACGATCAGTATATTCAAACTACATTAAACACGTGCATAAATATAAAAAGGTCACAGAAGCAGTCTGCTCCTGTAACCCATATTATGAAACTTTACCGAAAAATATGACAGCTCGCTAAAAATATAGTCCTTATGTTTCTTCTACACCTGCAGCAGAGCGTATCCGTTCCATTGCAGCAGCTCGATTGGCTTGACCAAATACAGCTTGACCTGCAACGAGCACATCAGCTCCAGCCTTGGTTACGAGTGGGGCTGTTTCTTCGTTAATGCCTCCATCCACTTCAATATGAACATGGGATAATCCACGTTTCAAGAGCATTTCCTTCAGCTGCTTTATTTTCGGCAGCATTTCAGGTATAAATTTTTGTCCGCCAAAGCCTGGATTTACGGTCATGATTAAGATGTAATCGACTTCTGCTAATATAAGTTCGATTGCAGATAATGGAGTGGCTGGATTTAAAACGACACCCGCTTTAACCCCTTGCTCGCGAATAAAATTTAGCGTACGGTGCAAATGGGTGCAAGCCTCAGCATGAACGGATATATAATCGGCCCCAGCCTTAGCAAAAGCAGGGATATATTGTTCTGGATTTTCGATCATTAAATGAACATCTATTGGAAGGCGGGTCAGCGGTCGAATGGCTGAAACAACTAATGGGCCTATTGTAATATTGGGGACAAAATGCCCATCCATAACATCCACATGAATCCAATTGGCTCCTGCAGCATCGACTTCCTTAATTTCATCACCCAATTTGGCAAAATCCGCCGATAATATAGATGGCGCTATTTGAATTGTAGGCAAAATTAATACCTCCGTTTTCTTTCCTTAATTTCTGTCAGAAACTGCAAATAATGCTCATAGCGGGATGCAGCAATCTTGCCTTCTGTTAAGGCCTCTCTAACACGGCAATCGGGTTCATGTTGATGTAAACAGCCACGAAACTTGCAGCCTGAAGACAATACATGAAATTCCTTAAAACAAGCGCCAAGCTGTTCCGCTTCCAGCTGTAAAAAGTCCAATTGGCTAAAACCAGGCGTATCTGCAACCCATCCTCCATTATCCAGAGGAATTAGTTCTACATGGCGCGTGGTATGTTTACCTCGTCCTAGCTTCATGCTGATTTCATTGGTTTCTAAGCGTAAACTTGGCATCATGGCATTAAGTAAGGTAGATTTACCTACCCCGGATTGTCCAGAAAAGACGCTAATCGTTCCTCGCAGCTTATCAAGCACCGCTTGGACCCCTTGTCGCTTTAATGCACTGGTTGTCAAAACAGTGTAGCCGATTTGCTGATACAACTCATAAACTTTGTCTGCTTCAGATGAAGCTTCTAGTTGTTTATCTGAAGCATTAGCAGATTTTAACAAATCCTGCTTTGTGAAACAGATTAATATTTCCAGTCCTTCATGTTCGATATGAACCAAAAACTTATCTAATAGCTGAAGATTTAAAGCAGGTTCATCAAGCGAAAAAACCAATACAGCTAACTGAACATTGGCTATCGGTGGACGAATCAGCTCTGAGGTACGAGGTAAGATTTCATCGACCATGCCTTCGCCATTTTCTGTAACCTCATATATTACGCGGTCTCCTACTAAAGGAGGTGTTTTATGTTTGCGTAAAATCCCTCTGCCTCGGCATTGAACAAGAGCTGGTCTGGCAATCGTCGAAGGCTCTAAGCTTGTTTTGGTTGCTTCAAGCTCAGGCAATACATAGTAATAACCACTCAGCGCTTTGACGATTAGACCTTGTGCCATGGGCTATCCGCCTCCAGTGATTTGTTTCGCTGTTGGAGCTGGTGTTGGACTTGGCGAACCAGAAGGAGATGCGCTAGGTGCTGGAATGGTGGTCTGATTGAGAAAATCCTTATACGTATACGTCTTTGTATCATAAAAAACATTATCCCGATAAAAATTGACAACGGCATCAATATCTTTAGTAACGGTTACTTTAAAGGTTTGAAATTCTGTTTTTGAAATCTCTACAGGTGTTAGATCTACACTGTCATTTTTGGCATCTTTCACTGTAAATCGGAAGGTTGAAGGTGAACCTTCATTCGCAGGCACCAGCTTAACCGTAATTTTAATTTCACCCGCGTCTGTTGGAGGCCCTGTGCTTACCCATACAACAATTGTATTTTGCCCAGGGTCGACATCCTCTCCGGCTTTAAAGGGAAATTGCTTAAAAATCTTATCTTTCGGTTGTTCAAAGCTTGGTTTATAAATAATGCCGACCGTATCCGGCTGTTCAAGCGATAAATTTTGTAAGGAAAGAATATTTTTGGCCTCAGGCAAAGCTTTACCGATTAAATCAGGCATCGCAATTTTCTCGCTTCCGCTGCTTACAGTGAATGTATAATGCACAGTAGCAGGATCGTATTCATCATCCGGATTGGGGTCCTGTTTTACAATCGTATCCTTTTCATCAGGTAAAGATTTCGGTATGATTGTAATTTGGCTTTTTTCATCCACACCTGCATTGAGTAACTCAGCGCGAACATCCTGCCATTTCCTACCACCATAATTGGCCATTTTCGGTTTATCAAAACCTTTGCTGATAAATAAAGTAATGGGCGCGCCTTCTTTTACGCTTAAGCCTACAGGAGATTGACTGATGACAATATCTTTCAGTATTTTATCGTTCGATTGGTAGCTTTCAACAGGTTTCAATCCTACGTCTGTAATCATTTTTTCAGCCGCTATCACAGTTTGTCCTTTAACATCTGGAACCTTAACATCCTTCAGTGTAGCATGATTTTTAATATACGGTAAAAGTCCAAACCATAAGACACAAATCGTGACTAAGAAAATAACTCCCCATATCAATGGACCTATCCAGTAATTTCTTTTTGGCTCCCAATTCTCTTCGTCCTGTGCAACTTCTTTTTTCGCAACGAAGTCTGAAGCACGAATAGCAGGTATGACTCTCGTCATTTCGTCGTCTTGATCGCCATCTTTGAGGAAAACTAGCTTTGGTTCATTGCGACGCTGCGGTAAAAGACAAGAATCCAAATCAACTAACATTTCCTTTGCGGATTGATAGCGCTCGTCTTGATTTTTACGTGTGGATTTTAAAATAATGTTTTCAACGCTTTGCGGGATAAGCGGATTTACTTTACGCGGCTCTACCATCATTTCTTGAAGATGCTTTAAAGCGACACTAATGGGGCTCTCACCGATAAAAGGAAGATGCGCTGTCAGCATCTGGTATAATACAATACCTAATGAATAAAGATCCGATTTGGCACCGGTAAGCGTACCCTTGGCATGTTCAGGTGAAAAATAGTGAACTGAACCGACTACCGAACCCGTTTGAGTGATCGTCGAAGAGCTCGTGGCGCGGGCAATTCCAAAATCGGTGACCTTGACTTTACCATTTTTTCCGATCAAAATATTATGCGGCTTAATGTCACGATGAATAATATGATTCACATGCGCATGCTCTAACGCATCACAAATCTGGCAAGCAAATCGAATCGCCTCTTCTACTTGCAAAGGTGCTCTTTCCTTAATAATATCGTTTAACGTTACACCTTCAACATATTCCATAATAATATAATGGATTTCTTGTTCTTGTCCTACATCATAAATACTGACAATATTGGGATGTGAAAGCGAAGCCGCCGATTGGGCTTCACGACGAAACCTGCGGATGAACTCCTCATCATTCACATACTGCTGACGAAGTACTTTTACAGCAACAAAGCGATTCAGTAAAATATCGTGAGCTTTATAAACAAGCGCCATTCCGCCGCCGCCGATGCGTTCTAAAACCTCGTATCTTCCACCTAGCTGCAGACCTATCACGAATGATCACCCCTTATACTTGGTTCGTTCGCCAACAAGACAACCGTAATGTTATCATCTCCGCCTGCTTGCAGCGCTTCTTTTACCAATAGATCTACTTTCCACTGCAGGTCACTTCCCGTTTGTAAAATATTCAGGATAGCCATGTTATCTAACTGACCGCTTAATCCATCGCTGCACATCAATACCAAATCCCCAGGCTGCCAAGTGAAATGACCTACTTCAGCCTCAACTTTAGAGTCTGTGCCAAGTGCGCGTGTCAGAACATTTCTGCGTGGGTGTTGGCTGGCTTCTTCTTCTGTAATCTGACCGCTTCGCAGCAATTCAAACACTAAAGAATGATCTTCCGTCAACTGGACCATTTGTTCAGATGTAGCGAGGTAAGCTCGACTATCGCCAATGTGACCAATGACCAGAACCTCGTCCGTAGCGAGTAAAACAACTACAGTTGTGCCCATTCCATGATATTGCTCCCCACTGGAAGCAAACTCAAATATAGTTTGATTTGCTTTTTCAATGGATTCCCGCACGATCGCTTTACATTCATCAAGCGTCATCGCTATATGAACTGCTTGCAATTGTTCCTGAATGACTTCAATTGCCATTTGACTGGCAATGTCTCCAGCCTGATGTCCTCCCATACCGTCTGCTACAATGGCTAAAGCAAAACCGTTCAAATCTTGTTGAACGATGGAACGATCCTCGTTGACCACTCGAATGCGTCCAATATCGGTTTTATTGGCTATGTTCACCTTAATTCACCTCGCGCTTGACTCCATATGCTGTGCACGCAGTTGTCCGCATGCCGCCGCAATGTCGCTTCCGTGTTCTCTTCTGATCGTTGCGTTGATTTTATTGCGTTCCAGAATGCGCTGAAATTGAAAAATATCATCTCGCGGTGTCCGCACATAATCCCGTTCTGAAACATAATTGACTGGAATTAAATTAACATGACATAATGGCATTTCTTTGAGTACTTGCGCTAACTCTTCGGCATGCTCCGGTTGATCGTTAACCCCACCCATTAAAGCATATTCAAAGGTTAGACGTCTGCCCGTTTTCTCAATATAATATTTGCATGCTTTTAGCAGGTCGGCAAATGGGAATCTGCGATTCACCGGCATTAACTTAGAACGAAGCGTATCATTCGGGGCATGAATGGAAATCGCTAAATTGACCTGCGTATTCTCATCGGCAAAACGATATATATTCGGCACAATACCACTTGTCGAGACGGTAATATGTCTTTGACCAATGTTGAGACCCTTTTCGTGTACCATCACTTTTAAAAATGCCATCATCGCATCGTAATTCTCGAATGGCTCGCCGATGCCCATAATGACAATACTACTCACTCTTTCGTCTATCGCATCGAGAAGCTTCTGCGACTTGACTACTTGCGCGATAATTTCTCCTGCAGTTAAATCACGCTTTAAACCGCCTAAAGTAGAGGCGCAAAATGTACAACCTACACGACAACCCACTTGGGTTGTAACACAAACACTGTTCCCATAGCTATGCTTCATAATAACGGTTTCGATTGCGTTTTTGTCCTGCAGCTCGAATAAGAATTTAATCGTACCGTCCTTAGACTCATGACGTGCTACTTCTTCTAAGGTGACAAATTGAAATTGCTCGTCCAATTTTTCTCGTAATGGCTTAGCTAAATTACTCATCTCTTCAAAGCTGCTTACACGCTTTACATAGAGCCAGTCGAATATTTGACCAGCACGAAAGGCGGCTTCGCCATTGTCCTTCGCCCATTGCTGCCACTGTTCAAATGTTAAATCATAAATAAATGGTTTCATCTCATCACAACCTGTTTTTTACTTTATATTGTTGCTTAACTCATCCAGTTTATCACAAACTAGATAAATAATTAAGTCATGATCATCCTTTGCGTAAACGCGCAATGAAAAAACCGTCCGATTGATACTGATGCGGCAGGATTTGCAGCATGCCCTTATCCAATGACAAGCTGCTTTTTGCTTCCTTTTGAAACATGGACTGCGGAAATTCATCCAAAGAGAAGTTAGCGTTTTGCTGTAAAAACCGAGCGATCATGCCTTGGTTTTCCTCATATTCCATGGTACAAGTGCTATAGACTAATATTCCCCCGGGACGAAGAAGTCGCTGAACCGATGCTAAAAGTGAACTCTGCAATTTACAAATACCCAACATTTCATTTTTTTGTTTAGACCATTTCAAATCTGGCTTGCGTCGAATTACACCAAGTCCCGAACAAGGCGCATCCAATAAAATACGATCAAAAGACTCCTCTGCATAATGTGACGGTAAATCAAGCGCATCACTGTGAATAGTTTCAATTGAATTCAAATTCAAACGTGCAGCTTGCTCTTGGATCAACGCGATTTTGTGCACGTGTACATCACAAGCAATCACATGACCAAGATCTTTCATTTTTTCAGCTATATGCGTTGTTTTTCCTCCTGGAGCGGCACAACAATCCAAAACCCGCATTCCAGACAGCGGAGCCAGCGCTTCTGCAACCAGCATTGAGCTTTCATCTTGTATCGTAATATCCCCTTCGATAAACCAAGGAGTAAAAGCGAGGTTTCCGCCATTTTCTACGATAATCCCTGCAGGCGCAAGCTCAGATTGAACAGCCGTGATTCCTTTCTGCAGTAAAAGCTCAATCATCTCAGTTTGAGTATGCTTCAGCAGATTTACGCGTGCGCTTGTTTTTGGCGGAGTATTATTAGCTTGGCATATGAGCTCTGTAGTTTGCTCGCCATACTGTGTAATCCAACGTGAAACCATCCATTGCGGGTGAGAAAATTGCAAGGAAATTCTATCTGCAGCAGGCAGTTCATGCGAGATGACCAATTGATCTTTCTGACGAATAACATTTCGCAATACACCGTTTACCATTCCTGAAATCCCTTGATGACCTTTTTTCTTCGCAATATTGACTGCCTCATTAACAATCGCATGCTCGGGGATTCGCTCTAAATAAACCATTTGATAAAGGCTTAATCGAAGCAGACTTCGTACCCAAGGTTCCAACTTTTGCACGCCCTTTGCCACAAAACGGCTTAGAAAAAAGTCGAGCGTATTCAATCTTTGGATCGTACCGTAGACGATTTCGGTAACTAAAGCCGCATCGTTTCGCTCTAGAGGATGTTTTTGAAGCATCTGATTGAGCAGCAAATTACTATAGGACTTGTCCTGTTCCACGCGTGTCAAAATATCCAACGCGATTTCGCGAGCGGACAAAGGTAGCTTCTTACTGTGATGTATTTTCGAATTCATTTTCGAGCCTTCCTTCAATCCGCATCCTCCTTCACAATCTGCTGTCCTAAAACTGTCCCCAGTATCATCGTTGCGCCTAGACTAAATTGAGCAGCATTCATCGCCTTTTTACCTGCAGGCTGGATCTCTGTCAACCAGAGGGTTCCGTCTCCAGTCATGACTTCAATACCATGATCGTTCATTTGCAGGACGGTTCCCGGAATAGCTTCTTTCGGTGAAAGCATACTTTGCTGATGAATCGGCTTATTACTTGCCCATATCTTAAAATTATCATTGTTCCAACTTGTAAAAGCGCCCGGCCATGGACTTAATCCACGAATTTGATTGAATAGCTCGTTCGCAGAACGACTCCAGACAATTTGCTCATCTTCTCGTGAAATATTAGGGGCTAACGTCGCTAAAGAATCATCCTGAGGAACAGCTTGAATTCGTCCTGCTAATAAATCAGGCAGCGTTGTACGTAAAAGCTCCGTACCTGTTTGACTCAATTTAGTAAACATCGTGCCCGTATTATCTTCATTCGTAATTTTCACTTCCGCTTTGCGAATCATATCACCGGTATCCAAGCCAGCAGCCATGTACATGATCGTGACACCTGTAAGCTCTTCACCATTCATAATTGCGCGTTGAATCGGTGCGCCTCCGCGATATCGAGGCAGAAGTGAACCATGAACATTGATACAGCCATGCTTAGGCAGCTCTAAAATCGCCTTAGGCAAAATTTGCCCATAAGCTGCGGTTACAATTAAATCAGGCTGCAATGCGACAATTCGCGCGACCGCCTCAGAATCGCGCAGTTTTTCCGGCTGAATAACTGGGATACCTTGTTTAAGGGCTTCTTCTTTCACTGGAGAAGGCGTAAGAATACGTTTTCTGCCCTTGGGGCGATCAGGCTGAGTAACAACAGCGATGACATCATATTGTTCGTTGAGGAGCATTTGTAGAATCGGTACAGCAAATTCAGGTGTTCCCATGAAGATAAGCTTCAATATGGTCACTCCTCATCTTCCTGCTGCTCAGTGCGGTACACCTTTTCGGCTAAATCCGTATAGAGTATACCATTTAAATGATCGACTTCATGTAGGATACAGCGTGCTAACAAATCTGTACCCTCGACAGTCTTTTCATTCCCATCGCGATCCAGTCCTTTGACAATAACCCTTTGTGCTCTTTGTACATCCCCCGTCAAGCCAGGAATGCTTAAACAGCCCTCAGGCCCAAACTGCTCGCCTTCTTCAAAAATAACCTCCGGATTAATGAGTTCGATCAATCCGTTTTCATCACCAATGTCCATTACGATGACGCGCTTTAAAATGCCGATTTGCGGTGCAGCCAACCCAACCCCCGGCGCATCATACATCGTATCCGCCATATCGTTTAATAACTTATGAATGTTGGGAGTTATTTTGGGTACACGCTTTGCGATTTCCCGTAATACGGGATCAGGATCTTTAACAATAATACGAATGGCCATAAAAGCACCTACCTTTATTTATTGTAACAATTGCGGATCTACATCAACACTGATTTGCAAATTTTGTTGGCGGCACAAATCATCGAAAGAAGCTGTGGCTTTGTTGACAAGCTGCGAAATTTGCCGCTCTCCCCGATATTTTAGCATGCATTGAAAGCGATATCTATCTTTGATTCGAGGTATAGGCGATGCTACTGGACCAAGAATGTCCATATCCCATTCATCGGGTGTATTTGCGTTGGATTGAAGTCGCATTCCTGCGTCCTTGGCTAATTCCTTTAACCGACTTACGTATGATTCCGCTGTACGAACGAGCAAGGGAATTTGTTCATGAGATAAGGTTACGAGAATAAGCCGATTGTAAGGTGGATAACCCCTTAATTGCCGTAAATCAAGCTCCGTATGAATAAAAGCTTCATAATCATGATGACTTGCGCTTTGAATGCTGTAATGCTCCGGTGTGTAGGTCTGAATGAATACTTCACCTGGCAATTGATGTCTTCCCGCACGTCCTGCTACTTGTGTCAGCAGCTGAAAGGTACGTTCTCCTGCGCGAAAATCCGGTAAATTTAATACGGTATCCGCGGCAATAACCCCTACCAACGTCACATCTGGAAAATCCAGACCCTTGGCAACCATCTGCGTTCCGAGCAATACATCCGCTTGACGGTCACGAAACATGTTCAACCATTTTTCATGCGATCCTTTTTCATTCGTCGTATCGACATCCATTCGGATCACGCGGATACCTGGAAATAGCTTCACCAACTCTTCTTCCACGCGTTGAGTGCCTGTACCGAAATAGCGAATATGCTCGCTGCCGCAGCTAGGACATTCGTGAACCTCACGCTCCGTATAACCACAATAATGACAACGAATCCGTTTTGTGCTTTGATGATACGTCAATGAAATATCACAATGAGGACAACCCACCGTATAACCGCATGTTCGGCACATGACAAAGGTCGAGTAGCCACGACGATTTAATAAAAGTACGGTCTGTTCTTTCTTGTGCAACCTTTCTTCAATCGCTTTATACAAACCGCGGCTGAACATGGAACGATTGCCTTCCTTCAGTTCTTCCCGCATATCGACGACTTGTACAGGCGGCAGCGGTCTTCCTTCTACCCGTTCGGCCATCGTCAGTAAAGTATACTCCACCGCGCAGCCATCCTTTGTTGAATTCGTTGCACGGTAATAGCTTTCCAATGAGGGTGTCGCCGAGCCCAACACTACGGATGCATTTTGCCTTTTGGCTCGTTCAATCGCCACTTCTCTTGCATGATACTTAGGACTATCTTCTTGTTTATAAGAGGATTCATGCTCTTCATCGATAATGATCAACCCAAGTTTAGTGAAGGGAGCAAACACGGCAGACCTTGCTCCAATGACTACCTTTACTTTTTGCAACGAGATTTTTCGCCATTCGTCATATCGCTCGCCTTGCGACAATCGACTATGCAAAACAGCAACCGCCTCGCCAAATCTCCCCTTAAATCTTTCCACCATTTGTGGGGTGAGCGAAATTTCTGGAACTAGCACGATTGCTTCTTTACCTTGATCCAAACATTGTTGGATCGACTGCAGGTAAACTTCTGTTTTCCCGCTGCCTGTTACGCCATGCAAAAGAAAAACACGATGTATCTGATCATATACGGCCTGACTAATTGACGTAAAAACGCACCTTTGCTCTTCTGTAAGCGGCAAAGGATAGGTTTGTGGGAAGCTATGCATCGCATATGGATCGCGATATACTTCGATTTCTTTTAAGTCCAGCCAGCCTTTTTCTGCCAAACCTTTCACCGTACTTGCACTCACATCCAGCTTTAGCATTAACTCAGTTAATTTGATGGGATGCGGGTATTCCAGCATGAACTGTAATACCTGTTTTTGGCGTTTTGCTTTCTCAGGAAGCTGCTCTATCCATGATTTTAACTGAAGTAAATCAGCGGGTGGAAATAATGTCATGACTTTTTTCTTTGCCATACGATCTTTTACGGTTTGCAGCTCCACTAATTGCCCCGATAACACAAGCTCCTTAATCCAGCGTACCTCATCCGGGAAACGTATAAGCAGTGCTTCCAAAGAAACATTGCCTTTGGCCTGTATGTATGCGACAACTTCCTTTTGCGAAGGGAGAGAAAAAAGGCTGTCTAACTCATCCATTGCATCATTCCATGATATTTGACGTTCATATTTCGCTTTCAACGCACCGGGGATCATAACTTGCAATGCGGTGATTTCGTGGCATAAATAATTATCGCTCATCCAATGAGCCAATTCAACGAGTTCGGTAGTTAGCGGCGGATAAAGATCAAGCACATGTTCAATCGCTTTTATTTTTGCAGCATCGTGCGTCGAATGATCAAAAATTTCTACGACAAATCCTTGCAAGGTTCTGGCGCCAAATGAAACGGCAACGCGACTGCCAACTTCTATCCAGCCTTCTAAAGCCTCCGGAATGAGATAATCAAAAGGTCGATTTGTTTGCTTTGCGGGCACATCGACGATAACTTTAGCATACATTAGCCATCGCTCCTTGGGATGGAAATGCGCTCAGCAATTAACGTTAATAATCGCTTGGCTGCTGCGCTTTTATCCATAATCGGAAGCGCTTCAACAAGTCCGTTACGATCATAAATTTGGATAATATTCGTATCCGTTCCAAATCCGGCACCATCACGAGTCAGATCGTTCGCTACGATTAAATCGCATTTTTTTCGCTGCAGCTTGGCCATGGCATTTACTTCTAGCTCCTCTGTTTCTGCTGCAAATCCAACGATGAATTGATGCGTTTTACGCTCTCCAATTAAATGTAAAATATCTGTGTTTTTCACCAAAGAGAGGGATAATATGTCTTCTGTTTTCTTTATTTTTTGCTTTGAAATTTCAATAGGCCGATAATCAGCGACAGCAGCCGCTTTAATCACAACATCTATTTCGGGAAGCTTAGTCATCACCGCATCTAGCATGTCTTGAGCTGAATCAATTGGAATCAATTCCAATCCAGCAGGTAATGCAGCCGTGGTTGATCCATAAATAAGCGTCACTTCCGCGCCCATTTCCTTTGCAGCTTCAGCTATGGCAAAACCCATTTTTCCAGATGAATCATTTGAAAGGAAACGCACGGGATCGATCCGTTCTTTGGTTCCACCCGCAGTCACAAGCACCCTTTTACCGAGCAGCGGCTTATTCAACGAAAGAAGCTTTTCAATTGCCGAATAAATTTCCTCCGGCTCAGCCAATCGACCTTTACCCACGTATCCGCAAGCCAATTGCCCTTCGTTAGGCTCAATAAAATGCACCTTGCGTTCCCGTAAAATCCGCATATTGTTCTCAACAGCTGGATGCGCAAACATATGAACATTCATCGCTGGAACGACCAAAACCGGTGCCGTTGCAGCAAGTAAAGTAGTACTTAGCATATCATCAGCTAAACCTTGTGCCATTTTTGCAATCATGTTTGCTGTCGCAGGCGCAATAACAATTAAATCTGCATGGTCTGCCAAATGAATATGCGAAACAACCGAAGGATCTTCCTCTGTAAAAGTATCCACTGAAACAGCATGTCCGGACAAAGTTTGAAAGGTAAGCGGAGCGATAAATTTAATTGCTGATGCTGTCATAATCACATGCACTTCCGCGCCTGCCTGCGCTAATTTACTACACAGCGACGCAGCTTTATAAGCAGCAATACCACCACATACTCCCAAAAGTATTGATCTCCCTTGCAGCATTTTTATCCACCGCGCTTTCTAGAATGAGTTTATGAGAAAAAAATAACAACCGCCAGGGTTGTTATAGAAAATTACTGTTGCTTAGCCTTGATTCCTTCTTTTTCTGGAAGCTTTTCGTATGAAATGTAATCTCCGTACAATTCTTCCAATGCAACGCCAACCTGTTTAAACGATTTCGGACTGCGGAGTTCTGATTTGGCACCATCACGCAATGATCTTGCACGTTTAGAAGCTGCTACCACCAAAGAATACTTACTGTCCACTTTTTCGAGCAATTTGTCGATTGAAGGATATAACATGTACTACACCTCATCCATCCATTTTTGTATTTTGTGCAGCACTCTTACTTGCCGGCACCGCTCGGCGATTAAAATGGATTGAATACGACGGCATGCCGTCTCCACCTGATCATTCACAATTGCGTAATCATAATGTTCCAAAAGCTGTATTTCCTCTTGCGCAACAGACATACGGTTGCGAATTGTTTCTTCACTTTCCGTGCCTCTTGTTTCAATCCGATTCTGCAGCTCATCAAGGGATGGGGGCAAAAGAAATGTAAAGACACCCTCTGGGAACTTTTTCTTAACTTTTAACGCGCCTTGAACTTCGATTTCTAGGATGACGTCTTTACCGGAAGCAAGCGTTTCTTCAACAAATTGCTGCGGCGTACCGTAGTAATTACCGACGTACTCCGCCCATTCCAACAACTCATCATTGGCGATCATCTCTAAAAACTGTTCCTTGCTTTTAAAAAAATAATTAACGCCATCGATCTCACCTTCGCGTGGAGCGCGTGTAGTCGCTGAAACGGAGTAAACCAAATCCATTGTACTTTTTCTTAAGGCGGTGCATACGGTGCCTTTACCTACACCTGAGGGTCCGGAAAGTACCATAAGAATTCCCCTGCCACTGTTCAAATCAGGCACTTGCTTATTCGTCATGATCATC
Source organism: Bacilli bacterium (assembly GCA_028287395.1). GTDB lineage: Bacteria > Bacillota > Bacilli > Paenibacillales > NBRC-103111 > Paenibacillus_AC. The sequence continues at coordinate 7,515 of JAQBPR010000104.1, read as the reverse complement.
TTCCTTGTTGGAAAGTCGATGCGCAACCGTCTCTGGTTGTACAGCAGACAAAATAACATGATCGCTATCGGTAATAATAACGGCTCGAGTGCGTCGACCATAGGTAGCGTCAATCAACATATGGCGATCGCGCGCTTCCTGAATTATTCTTTTGATCGGAGCAGATTCCGGACTAACAATAGATATGATGCGATTCGCGGAAACAATATTCCCGAAACCAATATTAATTAATTTAATAGCCATCTGAATGTCCCCCTATAAGCTTGCTGTGGCAAGCTAGCATCGTAAGCATATACTGTGTTTCACTAGAAAATTATCCTTATTGAGTCTGTTCAAAAAGTATAGCTATGTTGCGTAATGAATAAGCACACCCATTACTCCATTTCGCCATTTTTTGAACACACTCTTATTGTATATTTTGAACTTGCTCACGCATTTTTTCCAATTCCGCCTTCATCTCGACTACATCATTGAGCAAATCAGTATGATTCGCTTTAGAGCCAATTGTGTTTACTTCTCGGTTCATTTCCTGTAGTAAAAAATCCAGCTTTCGCCCCGAAGGATCTTCGTGAACAAGCAGTCGAGTAAATTGTTGAAAATGACTATCAAGTCGTGTTAGCTCTTCGTCAATATTCGAACGATCCGCATAAATCGCTGCCTCTTGCAAGATGCGATATTCATCCAGCGGCTTTCCTTCAAGCATTTCCTGGATTCGTGTTTGCAATTTTATTTTATATTGCTCGACCACCTTAGGAGCCAATACCTGCATAGATTGATGCAAAGACTTCAATACTTGTAATCTCAACATCAAATCTGCGTGTAAATGTTTCCCTTCCGCGTCTCGCATAAAAAGCAATTCGCGCAAAGCGTTTTCCGTACAGGCAAGTAAGGAATCCTGTATCGCAGGATTTGCTTCGTCAGGCTGATCAGAAAGCGTGATTAAATCAGGAATATGCAGCAAATCTTGGATCGAAAACGTATCTGGTAAGCCGAATTTAGCTCTTAACTGCTGAGCCGCATTAAAGTAAGCTTCTGCAAGCGACCAATCAAGAATAACCTTTTGATCGACCAGCGTCTCGCGATAAATATTGACAAAAACGTCGACCTTCCCTCGATGCACTACAGAACGAATCTTTTGCTTTAACACGTCCTCTAAGCGTATCCATTCACGCGGTAGGCGAATATTCATCTCCAGAAAACGATGATTCACTGATTTCAATTCAACTTGCAGCCGGTAACCTTCATTGGTTTGGATCGCTTGTCCGAAACCTGTCATACTTTGAATCAAGAGCTATCACATCCAAGAGCTTGTTTTCACAAGCAGACATCGTAAGTATATATCTTATCTATTTTAATTCATTTTGATGACGGGTACAAGGGCAAATCGCTGCGATTGGATTTTTTCCATACATATTGCGTTAATTCAACGGTCATATCATAAAAAATCATCGGTGTCATAAAATAAATCCCTTTAAAATAGCGCATCGCAACATCAACGAGCTCTTTGGCAATGACAATACCCATTTTCCGTCCCGCTTCGCCCTCTAAATTGGCCATCCGTTTGCGTATCTCCTCAGAAATCCGAATTCCCGGAACCTCATTATGCAAAAATTCAGCGTTGCGACCACTCATCAAAGGCATAATTCCAATAAAAATAGGCACATTCAAATGCTTTGAAGCCATATAAAATTTTTCAATTTGCAACGGATCAAATACGGGCTGCGTCATAAAATAATCTGCACCCGCAGCTACTTTTTTTTCCATTCGTTGGACACCTTTGTCCATATACTTAACATTCGGATCAAACGCAGCCCCTACGATAAAATTCGCTTTTTGTTTTAATAATTTTCCGGAAAAAGCTACCCCTTCATTTAATTGTTTCGTCATTCGAATCAAATCAAATGACGTCAAATCATAAACGGAGCTGGAACCGGGAAGATCGCCTACTCTCGCAGGATCACCTGTAATCGCTAGAACATGATTAATCCCTAAAGCGTGCAATCCCATTAAATGGGATTGGGTGCCAATGAGATTTCGATCACGGCATGCAACATGTAGCAATGGACGGATGCCAAGACGATCTTTGATTAAATGCCCCATCGACATATTGCTGATCCGTGTCTGTGCAAGAGAATTATCCGCTAAAGTGACCGCATCAGCGCCAGCATCCTTTAACGCTTGTGAGCCTTGCATAAATTTATTAATAGCCAAGTCCCTTGGAGAATCCCATTCCACGATAACGGTATGGCGTTTTTGGACAAGTTCAAGAATAGAAGGTTCAGCTAAAGGCAGTTCAACAGCAAGCTGTTTATCACTTAGCTTAGATTCACCAATAACAATCAGTGATGAACCGGATAGCTCGTTTTTTTCCAGTTTTAAAGTATTTTGCTGCGGTACATATCCGTTAAGAGCTTTAACCATAGCGCCAATATGCTCTGGTGTTGTTCCGCAGCATCCTCCGATGATCCGGACTCCCAAATCAGCAAATTGCAGTGCTGTTTCAGCAAAATATTCTGGTGCTGCCATGTACGTAAAGCGTCCATCGATATAACCGGGTAAGCCTGCATTAGGAAATACAGAAAAAGGCATAGTAAAATGGGATACCAATTTTTCCAATGCGCGTAAAATCCCATTGGGTCCGCTATGACAATTGAAGCCAATCACATCGGCTCCATTCTCCTGTAACTGTTGAAATGCTTCTGTAAACAGCACACCGTCACGAGTTAATCCATTACCTTCCGTGGCAAATTGACAAATAACAGGCAAATCACACACTTTTCGTATCAAACCCAATGCTGTTTTCATTTCCGCAAAATCATAAAATGTTTCTAGCAAAACACCATCAATTTCAGCTTCAATTAAGGCTTCAATCTGCTGCTGCAAATCAAATTCGATCTGATTTGAAGAAATGTTTGTCCTTTTTCCGGCACGGATCGAGCCCACCGCTCCTACTACATAAGCGTCTTTTCCAACTGCTTGACGCGCGATTTGTACGCCAGCACGATTGATGGCTGCAACTTCATTCTCCAAGCCATATTTGGACAGCTTTTCACGATTAGCAGAAAAAGTATTCGTCTCAATCAAACGTGCACCAGCCTCATAATAACGGCGGTGCACATCCATAATGATATCCGGTTTTAATAAATTAAACTCTTCATAGGATACGCCGATTGGAAAACCAAGCTGATATAAATAGGTCCCCATCGCTCCATCGCCAACTATAATGGCTTCTTTTAGCTTTTGACGTAGATCTGATTTTAGATCAGCCTTCATTTATTTCGCCACCGTTCCTTTAAACACTTCTTGAGCTGGACCGGTCATATAAACATGATTATCCTGCTCGTTCCACTCAATAAACAAATCGCCGCCTTTTAACGAAACGATTGCCTCACGATCTGTTAATCCATTCAAAACAGAAGCAACTAATGTAGCGCAAGCACCTGTTCCACAAGCTAATGTAGGTCCCGCTCCACGTTCCCATACACGCATATCCGTATAACCACGCGATTTCACTGTTACAAATTCGACATTCATTTTTTTAGGAAACATCGGGTGAGTTTCAAGCTTGGGACCCCAGGTTTGCAAATCCATATTCACGGCATCATCGACATAAATGACACAATGCGGATTCCCCATAGAGACGGCAGTAAACCGGAATTGTCGACCATCCACTTCAATCGGATAATCCTTCACAATATCTTGATCTACCGTTGTTGGTACTTGCGTTCCTTTAAGAATTGGCGCACCCATGTCCACTCGTACGGTGTCCACTTTTCCGTCTTTTAGCTTCATTTGAACTTTTTGCGCACCTGCGCCTAAAGTTTCAATGGCCATTTCAGTTTGCTCGATCAATCCATGGTCATAAACATATTTAGCCACGCAGCGAATGGCATTTCCGCATTGTTCTGCTTCTGATCCGTCAGAGTTAATAATTCGCATCATAAAATCCGCTTTTTCAGAAGGTAAAATATAAACCAGGCCATCAGCGCCAATCCCAAAAAATCGATTGCATAATTCGATGGCAAGTTGTGAAGCATTGGTTGGTAACTTCGACTCTCCTTGAATAAGGATAAAGTCATTCCCTAAGCCATGCATTTTTGTAAATTCCATGTGTTCGTACACCTCTGCTTCAAAATAGGTAAGGCTATGATTTTCCTCAATTAGACTTAATCATATCTTAAAAGCAGCCGAATGCATAGCCTAAACGTCGCTTTTTATTCATCAACGAGTGATTGACTTGGTGCTGTAGCTTATTCTCTTTTTACGTGAAGGAGTTTGCATCAAGCTTCCGAATCCCATTAAAAATGTCGGAATGCCTGCCGCGATTAAGACAAGAATCCAATCTTTCCAATCTAAAGGCACCGTTTTAAAAATCGGCTGCAAGGCGCTTACATACATGACGCCTAAAAGTAAGACCAGCGAAGAAAAGACAGCCAACACCAAATAGCGATTCTGTAGGGGATTGCGATGGAAAATCGAACGTGAACTGCGACAATCAAAAACGTGAATAAGCTGTGCCATAACAAGCGTAGCGAAAGCAACCGACTGTGCTTTTAATAATCCTGCAGTGTCATCCAATTGATGATGTAAAGTCAGCCAAAATGCGCCTAATGTACAAATTCCGATTAAAAAACCACGGCTCACAATTTTCCATCCGAGCCTGCGCGCAAAAATATTTTCCTTGGCAGAACGCGGCCTATGCTGCATTAAGTCCTTTTCCGCTTGATCGATGCCAAGTGCCATAGCTGGCAAACCATCCGTCACAAGGTTAACCCACAAAATTTGAATAGGGAGTAACGGTAAAGGAAGTGCAAGCATCATCGCGAAGAACATCGTTAAAATTTCGCCAACGTTTGAAGCGAGTAAATAACGGATAAATTTACGAATATTTTCATAAATGCCACGTCCCTCTTCAATCGCCGCCACAATCGTAGCAAAATTATCATCACTGAGAATAAGGGAGGAAGCTTCCTTAGCAACATCCGTTCCACTGATCCCCATTGAAATCCCAATATCGGCTGCTTTGATCGCCGGAGCGTCATTTACTCCATCTCCGGTCATCGCAACAACGTGGCCTTTACGTTGTAATGCTTTCACAATGTTTAGTTTGTGCTCCGGCGATACCCTTGCATAAACATAAACATCTTCCACTTTCGCGTCCAGTTCTTCCTCTGTCATGTTGGATAATTGCTGGCCATCCAGCGTTAATCCTTTGGGCGGAAGCATCCCGAGCTGTTTCGCAATGGCTTCAGCAGTTGTGCGATGATCTCCAGTAATCATAATTGTGCGTATGCCAGCCTTTTTACATTTAACAATGGCTTCACGAACTTCCTTACGCGGTGGATCGATCATCCCTGCCAAACCAATAAAAACGAGATTTGCTTCTACCTGATCCGCATCCTCGAAAGGCTCTATTGTTTTCATTTCGCGATAAGCAGTCCCAAGAACACGTAAAGCAGACCTGGCCATAGCCTCGTTGGCTGCCATAACCTTCTGCCGCAAAGTGTTTGTAAAAGGGATGACTTTATTGTCCCAGAGTATATAGTTACATTGCTCCATCAAGACATCTGGTGCACCTTTCGTATAAATCATAGTTCCACCTGAATAAGCCATTGCCACTGACATTCTTTTTCTTTCCGAATCAAACGGAAATTCTTTTATCCGTTGAAAAGAGTTTGGAATAGACGTTAAGGTCACCCCTGCTTTTGCGCCAAGCACCATTAACGCACCTTCTGTGGGATCCCCTTTTATCACCCAATTTCGTTTGATCTCCACTTTTGATTTTTTGCCTTGAGCCTCAGGTAATTCCTCTGTTAATGAAGCATTGTTGCATAATACAGAAGCATGCATTAACTGGCGCAGCATATCATTCGTGCGAATATGAACTGGACTTCCTTCAAATGTAATGTCTCCCTTGGGTTCATAACCATCTCCCGTAACATCTAATAGCTGACCACCCAACCAAACATGAGTCACCGTCATTTTATTCTGGGTCAATGTCCCCGTTTTATCAGAGCAGATCACGGAAGCACATCCAAGTGTTTCCACAGAGGGTAATTTACGAACAATGGCTTTACGTCTAATCATTCGCTGTACGCCTAATGCTAATGCTATCGTTACAATCGCTGGCAATCCTTCAGGAATGGCAGCGACTGCTAAACTGACGCCTGCCAAAAACATCGAATACGGCGGCTGACCATGGATAATCCCCGCAGCTACAACCAGGATGGTCAGTCCGATGGAAAGGATAATTAATATTTTACCTAGTTGCTCTAAACGATGCTGCAGTGGGGTTTCCATTGTTTCCGTTCCCTGAATCAACCCGGCGATTTTACCCATTTCCGTGTCCATTGCTGTACGAACGACAATACCCGTTCCTGTTCCGCGAGTCATCATCGTACCCATAAAACCCAAATTCTTTTGATCGCCTAAAGGAATTTGATCCGCAGGTATAGAGTCCGTATGCTTGCTTACTGCGAACGACTCACCTGTCAGCGCCGATTCCTCCACGTAAACATTGTTTGCTTTGATCCAACGAATATCTGCGGGAATTCGATCTCCGCTTTCAAGCGCAATCAAGTCGCCTGGAACCAATTCTTTAGCTGGAATTTGGGTAACCTCCCCTTCACGAATGACCTTCGCGGAAGGAGCAGATAATGCTTTTAAGGCTTTTAATGACCGCTCCGCTCGAAACTCTTGAACAAAGCCAAGCACACCATTCATGACAATAATGGCCACAATCGTAATGGCATCTAAATATTCGCCTAATAGACCGGAAATGAGTGTCGCTCCCATGAGCACCAATACCATAAAATCTTTAAATTGGTTCAAAAATAAAATAAACGGCGCTATTGTCTTCCCTTCTGTTAACTCATTTGCGCCAACAAGGCCTCTCCGTTTGGTAGCCTCAACCCATAACAAGCCTTGTGTCGGCAAAGTTTGCTGCGCTTGCAATGTTTCCTCGACCGACAATTGGTACTCTTGTTTCTGACCCATCTGCGCTTCCCTCCTACATTATGGCTATGATTTGCCCGATGAATAAACAGTTGCGAGCTTCAATTGCACAAGCTTTTCGTCGGACAGACTCCTAGCGTAAATGTATTCGAACAAGCTGCAATATATCCCTATGAAATCGTAGAGATTAAAGTTCCAGTCATCTTCGGCCCAAATCTTGACGAATGACGAAGTATACGATGATGCCAATCACCGAAAAAAATATCATGGCTAGAAGCACCAATAATGCCGTGTTTTGTTGTCCCGTTCTAGTCAATGCATCCCGATAAGCCCATATGCAAATGAAGATGTGTAAAATAAAAAGTCCTAATGTAAATGAAATGCCCTTTTGAAATGGTAGATATGCTCCTTCCCTTTTTTACACTTATCCCTGCTTCCTCTCTTTCCATTGAATCGTGTATAATAAAGCCAAGAGGACAAATAAGCTTTTCTTTACATTTGATTTTCGAACTTTATGCAGGCAGAATGTGGGCAAGCAAATTTTTACCAAATACTAATTAA
>JAQBPR010000095.1 GCA_028287395.1 Bacilli bacterium | reverse complement strand
GAACAGGACCACACTGCATTAAAACAATAGGATGATGTCCATCTTTGCGTATCAATGTTGCCGTTAAACCTAATATATATTTGGCCTTTGCTTTTTTTAAAACCTGTTCAAAGCTAAACGCAGAAATATGATGACATTCATCAATAATAATCTGTCCATAATCAGCTATATAATCTTTAACTTCACCTTGGGAATGAACGGATTGCAGCATCGCGATGTCTATTCGACCTGTTCGTTTATTCTTGCCACCGCCAATCAATCCGATTTCTTTTACGGGAATATTCAAAAATAAAGCTATTTTTTCTTTCCACTGATCCATTAGTTGAGCTCTATGTACCAAAATTAATGTATTCACAGATCTATTTGCAATCATCCAGGTTCCAATGACTGTTTTTCCAAATGCCGTTGTTGCCGATAATACACCCATATCATGCTTAATTAACTCATTAACCGCCTGTATTTGTTGTTCTTTAAGCTCTCCATTAAACGTAACATCAATAGGAAGTCCCACAATACTTTCATCAATAAGCTCTATTTCGACTCCATTACTCGCAAGAATCTGATTAACTTGCTCATAGCAACCGCGAGGTAAAGCAAGGTAGTTCGGAAAATCTTCTGAACAATTTATAATCCGTGGAATGCCTTTGGTGGACAAACGCATGGCTTGAGCTTTATAAAATTCCGGATTTTGAAAAGCAGCAGTTTGAATAAAATCATTGATTTGTGCTGAAGTTAACTCTTGCTTCTCCAGATAAAGCATGTTACTGAGGACTAATTTCATATGTTTAGGGAGCAGTTCGGTTGAAGAAGGTTTATTTTTATTTGAAGTTAATTTCCATGGTTTGATTTCTTCATTTTCTTCTGTAATTGGTTTAAGAATATGGATAATGTCGCCTTTTTGTTCAGCTTTTTGCACAATAGCTTCTACTTCGGATAATGACATCTTTCTTATTGAAGAAAGATAAGTCCACTGGTCCTTATAATGTTGAAGATTTTCATCGATAAATAGACTATTACCAGCTTCACCGGGTATTCTTTGAAAAGGTAATGCAATCAAATTGCCTAGTTTTTTATCTCTTGGTAAAGTATCTTGGTTTGGAAATAAACGATCGTAAGAATCCAGACCTACTTGATAACGCTTCTCTAAAGTAACGGTTAACAAAGTACTCCCTAGCATTCGAGCCGTCTTTGCAGCAATGGGTTCATTGAAAAAAATCCAAACATGTCCACCATTTCCAGAGCGTGATCGTTCTAAAGAAGCCGGGACCTGAAATTCATGACAAGTTTTAAGAAAAGAAGCTGTATCTTCCTTCCAACCTTTTTTATCAAAATCAATGGCCAAAAACCAACAAGTTTCATCCAATAATAAGGGGTATAATCCTATAGTTACCGGCTTTGTCTTTTCCTGTAGATGCAGCTCGAAAATCTCGTTTTTCAGAGGTATATTTTCACCCCAAATGTATTTCCCATCTTTTTTCCCAAGCCTTTGTCGTTGAGTAAAGTAGGCAGATTTTCCAGTACGATCTATTCCGCGTAAAGCATATACATCCTCTCTACCTTTAAAATAATCCCGAAAACAGGCTATTTTTTCATCGAGTGAGGACTGTTTTGTTATTAATTTCAAATTATTAATTAGAAAAGTAGAATGATACTCATCGCTTATTTCTTCACGTTGAGTAGTTGACACATTTTCTATATTAAGCATTTGATATAATCGTTTATTTTCAGACTGCAGAAAGGCAATTTGTTTATGTAATTGAATATTTTCTTTCATTAACTTATCATTTGTAGTAGGGTCATCTAAGTTTAACTGCAGTTGAACCGATTTATCATCATTCTCAGTCATTTTCCACCTCACACTCGCTGTATTAAATAAAAAGGGACTTTCCTATTACACGAAAGCACCGTTTTATTCGTTATTCTGTTTTTGCCTTCAAATTTTCTACGAAATTATAAAGGTCATCTTGATTCAATATCGGGTTAACATATTTTAACCCATGAAATTCACTTAAATATAGAAAATCGCGATTATTGTTACTTATAAGAACCGCATCATGTAAAATTGCAGTGGCTGCTATTAGCGCATCGGGTAATTTTAAATTCTTACCACTATGTTTATTCCAAGCACGTTTAATTTCTGCTGCTTTTCTTGCAATTTCATCATCGACTAATACAACTTCATCTGCAAGGGAAATATATTTTTCTCGCTGAATTTTTATTGCCGGAATATCTTCTATTTTTGAAAAAGACAATAATTCTGCAACTTGAATAATTGACATAATAACGTCATAATTTTTGATAACAGCGTACTCATTCCAAACCTGTAATGCATCTTGATATTTCAATGAATGAAACACATATATATTGGTATCAAAAATAACGCTAGCCAAGATCTAATCCCTCCCTATCCTCTTCACCCTCACGTAAGGCTAAGCGAATAGAATCATGAATGGACTCTTTTCCAAATTCAAGACCACTTCCTGCAAGCTCATCCAAAATAGCTTTCTTTTCTGATGAAGTTTTTTTTGTTGAAAACTTTAAGATAAGGACTTGATCCTGCTCTTCTAATTCCATATATCCTTCATCGTTATTGTTCTTCTGTTGAATTAATTTATATCTAATTCGATCAAGAACAGATTCTATTTCACTGTGTTTATATCGGTGTGCTTGCATGAAATCACCTCATATTAGATTCAATTCGTTAATAATCTTTGTATTGGACATTATTCATTATAACATATTTAAGGTTATTTTAAACTGTGAACACACTGATTATATAACTCATTTAACGGAAATAATTGACTTATAGGGAGCGACACATAACTCCCGGGGACGCGCCTGATAATATCCAGGGACGGTACGATAATTATGTCAACGT
>JAQBPR010000081.1 GCA_028287395.1 Bacilli bacterium | reverse complement strand
ATTTATGATGATTTGTCCAAGCAAGCGGCAGCTTATCGTGAGTTATCTTTGCTCTTGAGACGTCCACCAGGTCGTGAAGCTTATCCAGGAGACGTATTCTATCTGCATTCCCGTCTTTTAGAGCGTGCAGCTAAATTGAATGATTCCTTAGGCGGCGGTTCTATGACAGCATTGCCTTTCATTGAAACCCAAGCCGGCGACGTATCTGCTTATATCCCTACAAACGTAATTTCGATTACAGACGGACAAATTTTCTTGGAGTCTGACTTGTTCTACTCCGGACAACGTCCTGCGGTTAACGTCGGTATTTCAGTTTCTCGTGTTGGTGGTTCAGCACAAATTAAAGCGATGAAGAAGGTAGCGGGAACGCTGCGTTTGGATCTTGCCCAATACCGCGAATTGGCAGCATTTGCCCAGTTCGGTTCCGATTTGGATAAATCCACACAAGCCCGTTTGAATCGTGGAGCGCGTACGCTTGAAATTCTGAAGCAAGGCGTTAACCAACCTTTGCCAGTTGAAAATCAAGTCGTAAGTATCTACACCGTAGTTAAAGGCTTCTTAGATGATATGCCTTTGCAAGATATCAGTCGTTTTGAAAAAGAATTTTTGTTTCATGTCGAAACGGTACATCCAGAAATTTTCGCATCGATCCGGGATACAAAGGATTTAACAGCCGATAACGAAAAATCACTAGGCGAAGTAATCAATAAATTCATTAAAGGTTTTGCGACCTCAGTATAATATAGCTTTCAGTAAAATGAAGTAATGCTTACGAAGATAACTTTCCAAGGAAAGTTAAGTTAATGCTTACGATGCCAGTTTTCCTCTGGAAAACTTTAAGGTGGTGAACAAATGGCAATAGGAATGCTCGATATTAAGCGGCAGATCAAAAGCAAGCAAAATACCAAACAGATTACAAAAGCGATGGAAATGGTTGCCGCATCCAAGCTGAAAAGAGCGCAAACAAGTGCGGAAGCAGCACGTCCCTACACGGACAAAATCAAAGAAGTCATCGCGAGTATCGCTTCAGGCGGCAAAAGCTTAAAGCATCCCATGCTGCAGTCTCGGGAAATTAAAAAAACCGGCTATCTGGTCATAACTTCAGATAAAGGGCTTGCTGGGGGATACAACGCAAACATTTTGCGTAAAGTGATGCAAACCATCCGTACCAATCACAAGTCGAGCGAGGAATATTCAATATTTGTCGTAGGTCGTAAAGGCAGAGATTTCTTCAAAAAGAGAAACATCGCTTTAGTCGAAGAAGTCACGGGCTTATCCGATTCGCCTGCATTTGCAGATATTAAATTTATTGCTAGCGCAGCTGTGAAAAAATTTGAAGATGGTTTATACGATGAGCTATATCTCGTCTACAACCAATTTATTAATGCCATTTCTCAAGTTCCGGTAGAGAAAAGATTGCTTCCACTTGAACAAGTGGAAGGTACGTCTACTGTATCGAACTATGAATACGAGCCATCCGCAGAAGAGGTTCTCAAAGTATTGCTTCCAAAATACGCGGAAACCTTGATCTATAGCGCAATTCTTGAGAGTAAAGCAAGTGAGTTTGGCGCTAGAATGACGGCAATGGGCAGTGCAACGAAAAATGCAACGAAGATGATTGGTGATTTGACACTTGTATACAACCGTGCTCGTCAAGCGGCGATTACACAAGAAATTTCAGAAATTGTAGCCGGTGCAAATTCACAATCTTAAATAATTTTTACGATGCAAGTTTGCCAAGGCAAACTTAGATTATGCTTACGAAGATAGTTTTCCCAAGGGAAAACTTTAAGGAGGTTATAAAATGAGTAAAGGACGCGTTGTGACGATTACGGGACCGGTTGTCGATATTGAATTTGAACGTGGACATCTGCCTGCAATCATGAATGCGATCAAAATTGAAAAAAAAGCACAAACCTCAGGCGAGCCTGATATTAATTTAACTGTTGAAGTGGCCGTACATTTAGGCGATAACATGGTGCGTTGTGTTGCCATGTCAACAACGGATGGGTTAGTGCGCGGTACAGAAGCACTTGATTTGGGAGTTCCAATCAGTGTGCCAGTAGGGAATGCAACCTTAGGACGTGTATTTAACGTTTTAGGCGAACCAATTGATAACGAAGGCCCTGTAGATCGTACAACTTTAAAACCTATTCATCGCGAAGCTCCATCATTTGATGAATTGTCCGTTCAAGCAGAAATGCTTGAAACCGGTATTAAAGTCATTGACTTGCTTGCTCCATACGTAAAAGGCGGTAAGATTGGTCTTTTCGGAGGCGCGGGTGTTGGTAAAACCGTTACCATTCAAGAGCTGATCAATAACATTGCACAAGAGCATGGCGGTATTTCCGTGTTCGCAGGTGTGGGTGAGAGAACGCGTGAAGGAAACGATTTATACCACGAAATGAAGGATTCAGGCGTGCTTGCGAAGACTGCGATGGTATTCGGTCAAATGAATGAACCACCGGGAGCTCGTTTGCGTGTTGCTTTGTCTGGTTTGACAATGGCAGAATATTTCCGTGATGAAGAAAATAAAGACGTTCTCTTGTTTATCGATAACATTTTCCGTTTTACTCAAGCAGGTTCGGAAGTTTCTGCCTTGTTGGGACGTATGCCTTCTGCGGTTGGTTACCAACCAACATTGGCAACAGAAATGGGTCAATTGCAAGAACGTATTACCTCAACTAAAAAAGGTTCCGTAACTTCCATTCAAGCGATTTACGTTCCAGCGGATGATTATACAGATCCGGCTCCTGCAACGGCGTTTGCCCATTTGGATGCGACAACGAACCTGGAGCGTAAAATTTCGGAGCAAGGGATTTTCCCAGCGGTAGATCCATTAGCTTCCAGTTCAAGAATTTTAACTCCTGAAATTGTGGGTGAAGAGCATTATAACGTAGCACAAGGCGTTAAACGTATTTTACAGCGTTACAAGGAGCTTCAAGATATTATTGCGATTCTAGGTATGGATGAGTTGTCTGATGAAGATAAGCTAACAGTACAGCGTGCAAGAAGAATTCAACGTTTCTTGTCTCAGCCGTTCAATGTAGCAGAACCATTTACAGGTGTTAAGGGTAAATATGTTCCGGTTAAGGAAACGGTTCGCAGCTTTAAAGAAATTCTCGAAGGCAAATACGACGATCTTCCAGAAGCGGCTTTTATGTATGTTGGAACGATCGAAGAAGCTGTGGAAAAAGCGAAAACCTTGTAGTTTTCGCTTACTGATGAAAGCTTTCTACAAGAAAGCTTAGTTATTGTTTACGAAGTGGAGTTTTCTTACGAAAACTCAGTATCGCTTTCGAAGAGAGTTTGCATACGCAAACTTGTAGGAGGTATCGATGTGAACAGTTTTTTATTGGAAATTGTAACTCCCGAACGCAAAGTATATACCGATCAAGTCGATATGGTCATTGTTAAAGGGGCTGCAGGCGATATGGGGATTCTAGCCCATCATTTGCCTTTAGTTAGTCCTTTAAAAGTAGCTCCAGTTATCGTGAAAATAGGTAATGCGAAGCATTATATTGCCGTTAGCGGTGGGTTCATTGAAGTTCGTAAGGAAAAAGTGGTTATCTTAGCTGAAAGCGCTGAGCTGCCAGGCGAAATTGACTTGGCAAGAGCGGAAGCTGCAAAAGATCGCGCTGAAAGACGAATCGCCGATAAAAAGGATGAGTTGGATTATCGTCGTGCGGAAATGGCTTTGCAAAGAGCTGTTACACGGATCGAAGTAAGGCAGCATATTTAATGTAGGATGAACAAATTAAACTTTAATGATAAAAAAGTGCGAAGGAAGCCATTCTTCGTATTTTTTTTATTCTATGACGAAATCATTAGACACCCTTAGGTCCTTTTGATATAATTGTTACGGTGTTTATCCTTAGAGCTGCGGAGGGATTGAGCGAATGTTTACGAATAATTATGTGATCGTGGCGATTTTCATCGGACTGGGTATTCTATTACCTGCTGTCGCATTGACTGTCGGCAAATTGTTACGTCCGAATAAGCCTGAAGTCGAGAAATATACGACTTATGAAAGTGGTAATGAACCATTTGGCGAAGGTCAAATTCGGTTTAATATTCGTTATTATTTATTTGCTTTGATGTTTGTCATTTTTGATGTGGAGACTGTGTTTTTATATCCATGGGCCGTTGCTTATCGTAGTTTAGGCACGTTCGCACTCGTAGAGATGTGTGTGTTTATTGCTTTGTTAGCGGTTGGTCTTTTATATGCTTGGAAGAAGAAGGTGCTGCAATGGACTTCAATTTAGCGGATATTTCCCCAGACGAAAAACAAGAAATGGATCGCAATGTTTTTATGTCTACATTGGAACAATTAAAAGCATGGGCACGAAGCAACTCTTTGTGGCCGCTTACGTTTGGTTTAGCCTGCTGTGCCATTGAAATGATGGGCACTGGTGCATCTCATTATGATTTAGATCGATTTGGCGTTATTTTTCGTACATCTCCAAGACAGTCCGATGTGATGATTGTCGCGGGAACGGTTACGAAAAAAATGGCGCCTTTGCTTCGTCGTTTATATGATCAAATGCCGGAACCAAAGTGGGTTATTGCTATGGGATCATGCGCAACAGCGGGTGGCCCTTATGTAAAATCTTATGCGGTTGTAAAAGGTGTAGATCAGGTCGTACCTGTTGACATCTATATTCCAGGCTGTCCGCCGAATCCGGCTGCGCTCATATACGGCATTAACAAGCTTCAAGAGAAAATTCGTTATGAAGCGAAGACTGGGAAGCAGGTGACGAATCGATGAGTGAAGAGAATAAGCCTGAGGATGACCAAGATAAACCTGCTGAAACTCCTGCACTTGAAGAAGTGAAACAAGCAGAAGCTGCTGAAATTGAGGAAGTAAAGCCTTTAGAAGCAGCACCTAGCGCGGAAGCATCTGTGAATTCTGCTCCAGAGACAGAAGCTCCAGTTTTACAAAAGCAGACGCCTGAGGAAAAGGCAGCCAAAGTAAAGGCTGCTGCCGAAGCTAGAGAAGCCAGAGCCATCGCGCGTGCTGCAGAAAAAGCTGCAGAAGAAAGCACAATAGGCGGCGAAGGCGCTCCAGAGACGGTCAAGGAGCCCTCTGTTAATCAGCCATTATTAGATCGTATTGTTCAGCTGCTCAAAGAAAATGTAAGTCCAGACGTAGTGGAAGAAGCTTATATTAATGAAAAAGACAGCGACTTGCCAACGGTGGTTTTGCAAGGTGAACATTGGCTGGCTTGCGCAAACATTTTGAAAAATCATACAGAGCTAAAGCTAAATTACTTGCGTAATTTGACTGGCACAGATCAAGAAACGCATTTGGAAGCAGTGTATCACTTAGTATCGCTTTCAACTAAACGCGACTATTGCATAAAAGTAAAAACCAATCGTGAACAGCCGTCTATTCCTTCTGTAACGGGAATTTGGCCGACTGCAAATTGGAACGAGAGAGAAGCCTATGATTTACTTGGCATCGATTTTTCGGGCCATCCGAATATGACAAGAATTATGATGCCTGACGATTGGGTCGGCTATCCGCTGCGTAAAGATTATGAACCGCTTGATCCGGAGGTGTAAGTCGAAGTGATACGCACAGAAGAATTGCTGCTCAACGTTGGGCCACAGCATCCGAGCACGCATGGCGTGTTTCGTATAATTGTCAAAATCGATGGTGAAGTGATTAAAGAAGCCATCCCTGTCATGGGCTATTTACATCGGGGAACTGAGAAATTAGCCGAAGACTTAACGTATACGCAAATTATTCCTTATACGGACCGCTTGGATTATGTTTCGGCGATGACGAATAATTACGTACTCGTTCATACCGTGGAAAAACTAATGCAGCTGGAAATTCCAGAGCGGGCAGAATTTCTTCGCTTAATTGTTATGGAATTGCAGCGTGTAGCCAGTCATATGGTATGGTGGGGCACTTATTTGTTGGATATTGGCGCAATGAGTCCATTTTTGTTCGCGTTTCGTGATCGGGAAATTATTATTGATCTCTTTAATGAGCTTTGCGGCGCACGCCTAACCTATAATTATATGCGTGTGGGTGGAGTCAAATGGGACGCACCTGAAGGCTGGATTGAAAAGGTTAGAAAATTTATCCCTTACATGAAGGATAAATTAGATGAATATCACACTTTAGTGAGCGGCAATGAAATCTTTTTGTCCCGAATTAAAGGGATTGGCAAGTATGATGCTCAAACCGCGATTGATTATGGATTGAGTGGAGCTAATCTTCGTTGTACAGGTGTGAATTGGGATTTGCGTAAAGATCAGCCTTACAGCATCTACAATCGTTTTGATTTTGATGTACCCCTTCGTCAGGGCGGAGATTGTTATGATCGCTATGTCGTCCGTATGGAAGAAATTCGTCAATCGCTGCGTATACTGGAGCAAGCTGTAGAGCAATTTCCTGCTGAAGGCGACATTATGGGTAAAGTTCCTCGGGTATTACGTGCACCGGAAGGTGAAGTATACGGTCGAATTGAATCGCCTCGCGGCGAGATAGGGGTATACATCGTTTCTAAAGGGAAAGATAAGCCATTCCGGCTTAAATTCAGAAGACCTTCTTTTGTTAATTTGCAAATATTGCCTAAGCTGTTGGAAGGCGAAACAATGACCAATATGATTACCATACTTGGTGGCATTGATATTGTCGTAGGGGAGGTTGACGGATAGAATGGGTACTTGGCTGACTGAACAATTAACTTGGCTTCATTTTTCCGTTTTTCTGATCTGGGGCATTGTCATGCTGATGCTCGTGCTTGGCTTTGTAACCTATGCGATTTATTTTGAACGCAAGGTTATTGCATCGATGCAAATGCGCGTAGGTCCGAATCGTGTAGGTCCTATGGGGTTGCTGCAAAGCGTGGCCGATGTGACCAAGCTGCTCATTAAGGAAGATACGATTCCAAAAGCGGCGGAACGTGATTTGTTTATTTTAGCGCCGATCATTACGTTTATCCCTTCCTTTGTAGTTTTGGCTACTATGCCTTATACGGCAAAGCTGTTCTTTGCGGATCTGAATATTGGCGTGCTGTATTATGTAGCATTATCGGGTATTTCAACGATTGGGATCGTTCTTGGAGGCTGGGCTTCCAATAATAAATACGCTCTGCTTGGTGGCATGCGTTCTGCTGCACAAATGATCAGCTACGAAGTTCCGCTGGTTATTTCGATTATTGGTATCGTGATGATGACAGGAAGCATGAATTTGCATAAAATCGTCGATAGTCAAGGCGGCGGATTTTGGCATTGGAATTTCCTCCCGCAGATCATTGGTTTTGTCGTATTTGTCATTGCTGCCATTTCTGAATTAAACCGAACGCCTTTTGATTTACCCGAAGCAGAATCCGAGCTGGTTGCGGGGTACCATGTGGAATACAGCGGCTTCCGTTTTGCTTTTTTCATGTTAGCTGAATATGTTTATGTATTCGCTATTGCGACTTTAACAACGGTGCTTTTCCTTGGAGGCTGGCACGCTCCTTTCACTTTCTTGGACTTTATCCCAGGTATTGTTTGGTTTCTGATTAAATTCTGTTTTGTAGTGTTTTTCTTGTTCTGGCTGCGGGCGACACTGCCGCGTGTAAGAATAGATCAGCTAATGGGCTTAGGCTGGAAGGTTCTGCTTCCATTGTCCTTAGTCAATATTTTCGTAACGGCTTTATATATTCAATTTTTCTTGAAATGAGGGGTGAACACGAATGAAAGGCATAATCAAAGGCATGGGCGTAACTCTGAAAAACATGGGTCGCAAAAACATTACCTACGGATATCCTGAGGTCCCTTTAAAAATGCCGGATCGCTTTCGCGGGATCCAGTATTTTGATCCGGAAAAATGTATTGTTTGTAATTTATGTGCTCGGGTTTGTCCGACGGATTGTATTACGTTAACGGGTAAAGCAAATCCGGATCCAGAGAAAAAAGGTAAAGTGATTGATACGTATGACATTAATTTTGAAATTTGCATTCTTTGCGACCTATGTACGGAAGTATGTCCGACAGAAGCGGTTGTGATGACCAATAATTTTGAATTAGCTGCATACAGCCGCGATGATTTGTTTAAAAACTTGCAGTGGCTTAGTGAAAATACGGACAATATTCGTCAAGAAAACAATTCCGCGATGCCAAAAGGAGGGGCTAAAAAAGATGCTGTCTAACTATTGGCATAATTTGGTCAACTACTTATCAAGCGGAAGCAACTGGACATTTTTAATTTTTGCTTTATTGGCGATTTCCGGAGCCATTTTCATGATTAGTTATACCAAAGTAGTTCACATGGTGATGTCGCTCGCCTTAACGTTTATCAGCTTAGCAGGTCTTTATGTATTGTTGGAAGCTGAGTTCGTAGCCGTCGTACAAGTGCTAATTTATGCCGGAGCGATTTCTATTTTGATGATCTTCGGAATTATGTTAACTAAACATAAAAATGAAGAAGTCGAAACCAAACAGACCCTGCACAATATTTTATTGATCATCGGATCTCTTGGTTTTCTAGGAATTTTATTCTATGCAATACAATCTGCTACTTTTCCTGAAGCCGGCAAGCTTAATGCGGGTGCGGATAATACGTTTGAAATCGGTAAGTTATTGTTTAATGTGCACGTCATTCCATTTGAGCTTATGTCTGTATTGCTGACAGTCGCCTTAATTGGCGCAATCGTTGTTGCCAAAAGGGAGGAGGAGTAAGATGGGTGGTGTAGTTGCTCCTTACTTAATGCTTGGCGCAATACTTTTCTGTATTGGATTATACGGTGCTCTATCGAAGAAAAATGCAGTGATCGTGCTGTTGTCGATTGAACTTATGCTGAATGCGGTGAATTTGAACTTGATCGCGTTCTCCAAGCTGGGCGTGAATCCTTCGTTAACTGGGCAAATTTTTACTTTGTTTAATATTACAGTGGCGGCAGCAGAGGCAGCGGTTGGTATTGCCATCTTGATCGCGCTGTTTCGAAACAAAGGGACAACTGAAGTTCAAGAAATGGACTACATGAAACATTAAGTTGTTCAAATGATACGGCTCATTACGATGCAAGCTTTCTGACGAAAGCTTTTAGGAGGTAACAAATTTCATGGTATTGGACTATTCACAATTGGCATGGTTAATTCCGCTATTTCCGCTTCTAGCGTTCCTTATTGTTACGGCGCTTGGTCGTCAAGCTAAAGAATTAAGCGTTTATGTGAGTATAATCGCTTCAATTGCTTCGTTTGCACTCGCTGTGCTCATTTTGTTGGGCCGACTTGGTGCTCACGTAGACAATTACACCTGGGATAATTTCCAATGGATTAAAGCGGGTAATTTCGTGCTCAATATGGGTTTCGAAGTAACGAATTTAAATGCATTAATGCTCTTTATCGTTACATTGGTTAGCTTGGTAGTGAACATCTATTCCAAAGGATATATGAAAGAGGATGAACGCATTTCCGTGTTTTTTGGGTATGTAGCGCTGTTTACTTTTTCAATGCTAGGTGTAGTTATCTCAGTAAATATCGTCGAATTGTACATCTTCTGGGAGCTAGTGGGTGTGTGTTCTTTCCTATTAGTTGGGTTTTGGTATTTCAAACCGGAAGCGAAAGCTGCGGCGAAAAAAGCTTTTATTGTCACACGTATAGGTGATGTGGGGCTGTTTATTGCGGTGCTTTTATTATTCTGGTATATGCCGGATCATCAAATGGACTTTACTTCAATTCACAATGCATTTAGCGGTGGGCATAATGCGATTAGCGGTGGAGTTATCACTGCGATTGCTATATTAATCTTCGTAGGGGCAGCGGGTAAATCGGGGCAATTCCCACTTCATACTTGGTTGCCCGATGCGATGGAAGGTCCAACACCAATCAGTGCGTTAATTCATGCAGCGACGATGGTTGCAGCAGGTGTTTATCTGGTTGCAAGAACCTTTGACATTTTCCTTGCGTCTCCTGATGCTTTAACTGTGGTAGCTATTGTCGGAGGATTTACTGCTATATTCGCAGCGACAATAGGCACAGCGCAAAATGATATCAAGCGTATATTAGCCTATTCAACGGTTAGTCAGTTGGGCTATATGATGATGGCGCTAGGAATTGGAACTTGGATGTCTTATTCGGCTTCGATTTTTCACCTTTTGACACATGCTTTTTTCAAAGCTTTACTGTTTCTTGGCGCGGGCAGTGTCATTCATGCGGTACATACGCAAGATATCCATGAAATGGGCGGCCTAGCCAAGAAAATGAAAATAACGACCATTACATTTGCTATTGGATCACTTGCACTATGCGGTATTTTTCCTTTCTCCGGATTTTGGTCGAAGGACGCCATTTTGTCTGAAGCCTATGATCACAATCGGATCTTATTTTGGGTAGGGTTAATTGCTGCATTCTTCACAGCATTCTATATGTCTCGCTTATTCTTCCTTGTCTTTACAGGCAAATCACGTTCACATGCCGATGCGCATGAATCACCTGCATCGATGACGTTCCCACTTATCGTACTTTCGGTATTGGCCGTTGTTGCCGGCTTTGTTTTCATACCACAGTTAAATCCGTGGCTGGGCCGTTGGTTGACTACCGCGCAGATCGAAGATAAAGCGAATTGGACAGTGATGATCTTGTCGACAATTGCAGGCTTAGGAGGCATTTTTGTCGGTTGGGCTGTATTCTCGAAGGGTTGGATTCCTC
Source organism: Bacilli bacterium (assembly GCA_028287395.1). GTDB lineage: Bacteria > Bacillota > Bacilli > Paenibacillales > NBRC-103111 > Paenibacillus_AC. The sequence goes on along the minus strand of JAQBPR010000081.1, from coordinate 26,103 downwards.
GTGATTTAATCACAGCCCGTGCACCATGGATCTATAGCGTATTAAACCGCAAATACTATATTGACGAGCTATATCGTGTAGCTATTATCGCACCGCTTCGTGGAATTGGAATTTTGTTGAATTTGTTTGATGACTATGTTGTTGACGGGGTCGTACGTTTGGCTGCTTCTTTTGCATTAGCCTTATCCTCATGGGGTTCAAAGCTGCAAAACGGTCAATTACAATCCTATGGCTTAATGACTTTGCTCGGTTTTGTAGTTTTAGCGCTTGCTTTAGTCGGAAGGAGGTTTATCCATGCCGGCTAACCTACCGATTCTCAGCTTGATTGCTTTTTCACCTTTGTTAGGTATTCTCGTTCTGTTATTTATTCCGAAGCATAAAGGACAATGGATTAAAATAATCGGAATTGCGGCAACAATCATTCCATTAATACTTGCAGGCTGGTTATATGCTAATTTTAATCATCAATCAGGCGTCATGCAGTTCGTCGAAAATCATAATTGGATTACGATTAATCTGAATAAAGAGGTTTCAAATTTAGCCCAATTTAAGCAATTTTACTTGAGTTTTAATTATAATGTGGGCGTTGATGGACTTTCATTGCCGATGATCTTTCTTACAGCATTGATTTCTACGATGGCTGCATTAGCTTCGGTTTATATTAAAAAGCGCTGGAAAGCCTACTTTATCTTATTCTTGATTTTGGAAGTAGGCATGTTCGGTGTGTTCATGGCGCAAGACTTGTTCTTATTCTTCCTGTTCTTTGAAGTAGCGCTTGTGCCTGTGTTCTTCTTAATTGGCATTTGGGGTTATCATAATCGCGAAAAAGCAGCGAATAAATTTTTAATTTATAATGGGATTGGTTCAGCTTTGATGTTGATCGCTTTCCTCATTATCATAACGACTGCTGGATTTGTTTATGTAGATGCGGCTGGAGGCTCTTCGATTTTCTTTAGCGGCAGCGTAACTAACATTTCGCACAACCTTTTTGAAAATGCTCAGGCTTTTGTAAATCAAACTCCGGTTGATAATCCGAATCCATTTTATCTTAGTGCAGCGTTGAAATGGACCGTATTTATTCTATTGCTCGTCGCTTTTGCGATTAAGCTTCCGATTTTCCCTTTTCATACTTGGATGCTTAAAGTGCATACAGAAGCTCCGCCATCTATTGTTATGATTCACTCTGGAATTTTGTTGAAAATGGGTGCGTATGGCTTGATTCGTTTCGGAGTTTTGCTCTTTCCGGCGGAGGCTAAGCACTGGGCATTTATTCTCGGTCTGCTAGGGCTGATAAATATTATCTATGGTGCGATTTTGGCCTTTGCACAAAAAGACTTTAAGCTTGTACTAGCCTATTCGAGTATAAGTCATATGGGTATTGTTCTATTGGGCATTGCAGCTTTCAATCAAATTGGGATGCAGGGCGCCATTTTCCAAATGGTGTCGCACGGCTTAATATCCGCGCTGATGTTTTTGATTGTAGGCAGTATATATGAACGAACGGAGACAACGCAGCTTGATAAGCTGGGTGGTCTGGCCAAATCCATGCCTTTCATCAGCGGTATTCTGCTAATTGCAGGTATGGCATCGTTAGGATTACCGGGACTATCGGGCTTTATTAGTGAGTTTTTAGCATTCCTTGGTTTGTTTGACTCTATGCGAGTTATAACGATAATAAGTACCGTTGGTATTATTTTAACCGCAGTTTATGTATTGCGCGGGGTATTGAAAATTACATTTGGACCGATGTCCGATTTGTATTCGGGCATTCGCGATGCGCGTTTAATCGAAGCGATCCCGATGATTATACTGGTTGCGTTTATTTTACTGCTTGGTGTGTTTCCGAGTGTATTGAGTCATCCGATCCAACAAACGGTAAGCGGCTTTAATGATCTTGTGCTTAAAATAATTGCAACGAAGATGGGGGGTTAACCGATGGGGCAAGGACTTTTGTGGAGTGATTTGAGTAACCTGGCTCCAGAGTTGACGCTGGTCATCTCTGCGATTGTATTATCAATCATTGATCTATTGTTGCCAAAAAGAATTAGCCGTACTTTGTTGGGATGGCTTTCTTTAATAGGTATTGTTATCTCGGCATTCTTTGTTGTAGTGCAAATGGGCGTTAAATTTGATTTTTCTAATTTCGCCTTTACACAGGGAGTGCAGCAGAAGGTTAATATCCTAAACCTGAGTTATCGGATTGATGCCTTTAGCGATATCATGAAGCTGATCTTTTTAATGGGTACAGGCTTGATTGTGCTGATGAGTATCGGTTCAATCAAAAAAAGTGATATTCCGGACACCGGAGAGTTTTATTATTTCCTACTGCCAGCTGTATTGGGTGGTATGGTTATGGTCTCCTCGGGTGATCTGATCACTTTGTTTGTCGGTTTAGAATTGCTCAGTATTACTTCTTACATCTTGGTTGGCATGCGTAAATTAAATGGGCGTTCGAATGAAGCTGCGTTTAAATATATCGTGCAAGGTGGCATCGCTTCTGCATTGATTTTATACGGGATGTCTTTTCTATATGGAATTAGCGGATCAACGAATTTGACTGAGATTAACGGTGCGCTGGCTCAACAAGCGGATTCATTTTCTGCGCTGATCTACGTTGCCTTTTTCCTCTTGCTTGCTGGTCTAGGATTTAAAATAGCTGCCGCTCCATTTCACAGCTGGGCACCTGACGTTTATCAAGGAGCACCCACGCCAATTACCGCTTTTTTAGCGGTTGTTTCTAAAGGTGCCGCATTGGCAATGTTATTTCGTGTCATGTACCAAATGTTTTACGGGGTAGCTTCTACCACGAAGAATTTACCTATATTTAAAGATGTCATGTTTGCGATCATCGTATTAGCTGCCATTGCCATGATTGTGGGTAATATTCTTGCGCTGCGGCAAAGAAATTTTAAACGGTTGCTTGCTTTTTCAGGTGTAGCAAACGCGGGTTATTTGCTTGTGCCGATTGGCATTCAATTTGGTCTTGTGCATTTTACCAATTATTCTGAATTTACCTTTTATTTATTGGCCTATCTATTTATGAACATTGGCGCTTTTGCCGTCTTTGCATTTATCGAGAATGCTTCGGAGACGGAGCAAGTACGAGGCTTTGCAGGGTTGTATTATCGAGCTCCGTGGACAGCAGTAGCGATGGTCGTATTTGTACTCTCCTTGGCGGGCTTTCCGGTTACAGGTGGATTTTTCGGGAAGCTGTTCATCCTTCTAGGTGTGCTTGAAAATACAAATTATTGGCTGGCTGCGGTGATGATTGGTTCTAGTGTGATCTCATATTATTATTACTTTGGGTTTATTCGTCAGATGTTTATGCGAAGCGATATGGAAGCCAAAGATGTAAAGCCTTCGGTTCCATTAGCGCTTACCATTTGGATTTGTGCCGTGGCAACTGTGCTGCTCGGCTTTTTCCCGCACATCGTACTGAATTACATCCAAAGCATCTTCTCCATCACTAACGATCTTTTTATGTCTAAATGATTTAATGTTAATTTAATAAGCCGCAGCCTGCGAAGCTGTGGCTTATTTTAAATTATAAGGGTGGGGAGCACACTTATGCGTCTGTTGAAATGGCAGCTCTGCCTTGTATTGGTTATGGTATTGTATACATGGACTCCTTATCTACTGACTAAAGCTGAGGCAGCAGCTGATCCATCAGGCAAATCTGCGAATTTAACCATTGCTTTAGTCGATTCAGGGATAGATTATCAGCATCCAGATTTAAAACCATATATCGTAGACGGTATCAATTTGTTAAACCCAGGCACATTACCGCAAGATGATAATGGCCACGGTACGAATGTAGCGGGGATAATTATTTCAATGATGCAAAAAAACGCAAATTTAGCGGGTGTAAATGAAAAGCCGCAAATTATGCCAGTTAAAGCTTTGGAAGCCGATGGAATCGGGGATGAATTTCATTTGGGGGAAGGAATTCGTTATGCTGTAGCGCATGGTGCTAAGATTGTTGTGCTGTCCCTGGGTTTAAATAAATATACCTCTTATCTAAGCGGTATCATTCAAGAGGCTGAAGATCAAGGCGTCTTGATGGTCGCTGCAACTGGCAATGGCGGCGATGCCGTAAAATATCCGGCTGCTTACCCAACTGTATTGGCCGTAGGCGGTGTTACAGCAGATAATCAGGTCGATGCCCAATCCAATTTTGGTTCAGAAGTAGATGTGGTCGCCCCGTTTAAGGTTTATACTACGATTTGGGGCGGCGGTTATGATAATCGCGAGGGTACTTCCATGGCAGCTCCGCAAGTCGCAGCGATATGCGCATTGCTATGGGAGAAGTATCCGCAAATGAGCCCATCTCAAATTCGCAATCAAATTCGTCAAACTGCGCGTGATATTGGCCCGCCAGGTTGGGATGAATATTCGGGGTACGGTCTGCTGCAAGCTGACGCAGCGCTCAAGGACAAGCCTTTGGACGATATATATGAGAGTAATGATCGACCGGAGCAAGCTAAATCTCTGCCTATCGGTAAAACAAGCTATGGTTCATTGGCTAGCAGCGAGGATGTGGATTGGTTTGCCGTCGATGCACCTTATGATGGATCATTTCAGATTCAACTAATCTCACAAACATCGCAGCAAACAGATATTGAAATGACGCATTATCAAGATTTAACTCAATCAGGGAAGATCTTCAAACAAGGTTTGGCTAAGGGGATATCCGTACAAGTAACCAAAGGTCGCCATTACATTAAATTGCGTCCTTCCAATCCACTTATTAAAGATAAACTGCTATATCAAATTTTAGTGCAGTTTGTCATTGCACCTGACCCTTTTGAAGATAACGATAGCAAATACAAAGCCTATGTTTTACCTGCCAGAAGCCAAACGATTACAGGAAATTTTCATCAAAACTCCGATCAAGATTGGTTTATGATGACAATTACACAGGCGGGTACACTGCTCCTTAAGCTTTCGACCGATACGGCGCGAATCGATTCTGTACTCCAAATTGAAAAAAAAGGCGAAAAAACGCTGATCATCGATCAGAAGACGGATGGACAGACAGAAACCACGTTGCCGATAGAAGTCACACCTGGAGATTATTATTTTCTCGTCAGCAATGTAAAAGATTATATTTTCCCAATTTCAGGCGAATACACGCTGCAAATTGAATATACGACCCGCTATCTGGATCCAAATGAGCCGAATGATCGCTCTTTTCAAGCAACATCGATGAAGCTTGGCAGTATGTACAACGGTTTACTCAATGAAAATACGGACGTCGATTGGTTCAGCTTTAAGATAGAGGATGAAAGCTTGGTACATGTTAATTTAACGAATATTCCTCAGTTTAGGACGATGAGCTTCATACTCTATGACTACACTTTAAAAAAGCTTCAAGCGCAAGAAAATAGCATTGACCAAGCGAAATTATTCTTTGATGTTAAGCTTTCGCCAGGCACATACTATATCAAGTTAACCGTTGATCAAAGCTTTCAGAATCAACTGTATAATTTGGAATGGAATGCCTCGCCCATAGTTGCCGGATTCGCTGATATCTCTGGTCATTGGGCAGAAGCGAGCATCAAGACATTGGTCGGGCAGAATCTTATACATGGATATGGCAATTATCGTTTTGCACCAGACCAAGCCATTTCTCGCGCAGAAGCGGTTACGGTGCTAAACAATATATTTAATTGGACAAGCACAGAAATCATTCAGTATCCAGACGTCTCGACTGCGGATTGGTTCTATTCTGCGATTGCCAAAGCTGCACATGCAGGCGCGGTAACCGGTTATCCCGATGGGTATTTCCAACCAGAGATGCCGATCAGTCGCATGGAAATGGCAGCTATGATCGTGCATGCCTGGAAGCTTAAAACAAATCAAGTCGAAGACCCGCCTTTTAACGATATTGCTGTGAATTATTGGGGGGCTCCTGTTTTGCAAAAGCTGAAAGCGAAAGGCTGGATATCAGGCTTTAGTGATGGTTCTTTTCAACCGGAGCGGCAAGCAACCCGTGCTGATTTTGTGCAATTTTTAAATAAAATAATAAATAGTTAAGCGGAGGTAGACGATGAATAGCGTTCAATCTGAGGCGTTAAGCAGTATGTTGTATATTATCATCGTGCTTTTTTGTATCGGTCTTGCTTGGATTGGTGTGCAGCAGATCCGGATCGACTTGTTTTTAAAGCGTCCCAAAAGCGCATCGGGCATTATTTTGCAAATTTTTGTGTCAATTGCATTAGGCAGTGAAGTTGCACGATTTATTATTGATTATTTTAATTGGTCTTCCTTGCTAAAAGGGCTGTTCTGAATAAAAGTCTATTCGCATAACATCGCCGCTTCTTGTTAACAATGAATAGTAAGCATACACTACATTTTTGGAACGCGGAGGGGTACGACATGAATAAAATATTTGTCCGCGGAGGTCAGCGTTTGTCGGGTAAAGTCAGAATAAACGGCGCGAAAAACGCTGTTTTGCCGATTATTGCGGCTTCAATTTTAGCAGCTGAAGGGATCAGTACGATCCATGAAGTATCCAAATTGGATGATGTTTGTACCATGCATCAGGTGCTTGTTGGCTTAGGTATTGCTGTTGAATATAATCCATCCACTATTCAAGTGGATGCGACACAAATACAATGTGCGGAAGCTTCGTATGATTTAGTACGCAAAATGCGCGCTTCTTTCTTAATTATGGGTCCGCTTCTGGCAAGAATGGGTGAAGTAAAAATCGCTTTACCGGGTGGCTGTGCTATTGGTACAAGACCGATCGATCAGCATCTTAAAGGCTTCGAAGCCATGGGAGTAGAGATTGACTTGGGACTCGGTTTTATTGAGGCTAAGGTGAATGGGCGGCTGCAAGGAGCGAAAATTTATTTGGACGTGGCTAGCGTAGGCGCAACTGAAAACATTATGATGGCAGCTACGCTTGCAGAAGGAACAACAATTATTGAAAATGCGGCAAAAGAGCCGGAAATTGTCGATTTAGCCAACTTTCTTAACGCAATGGGAGCACATGTAAGAGGAGCTGGAACAGGGATCATTCGAATTGAAGGTGTAAAAAAGCTAAGCGGCGTAGAGCACACGGTGATTCCAGACCGAATTGAAGCGGGTACATACATGATTGCTGCCGCCATTACGGGGAGCACGATTTATATTGAAGGGATTATCTCAGACCATCTCACGCCGATCATTTCCAAGCTGCAGGAGATGGGGGTTATTATAGACTTAGAGGAAAATGGGATGCTGATCAATGCGGAATGCGCACTACGTTCAGTAGATGTCAAAACGTTGCCCTATCCAGGATTTCCTACAGATATGCAATCCCAAATGATGGCTTTGCTGCTCACAACAGATGGCACAAGCGTCATTACCGAAACCGTTTTTGAAAATCGTTTTATGCATGTAGATGCTTTCAACCGCATGAATGGCCAAATTAAAGTGGATGGCAGAACTGCCGTTGTCAGCGGAAATTGCCGACTCACCGGATCTAAGGTGATGGCTACCGATTTGCGGGCGGGAGCAGCCTTAATCTTGGCAGCGCTTGCCGCCGAGGGTGAAACAGAGATCAGCGGAATCCATCATATAGAACGCGGATATGTCGATATTGTCAACAAGCTAAGTGCGCTTGGTGCAAATATTATTCGTCTAGAAGAAAGCGAAGTGCAGGAAGAGATGAAAGAAATCGCACTTTTCGCCGCACGGCCCACTTGGGCATAGACATTCATTTAGGGGAAAATTAGCTGGAAGAAGCGCCTCTTCTTCGCCACGCGTCGCTTCTTCCTTTGCCCCTTTCGCCAGCCACTTGCCCCTACAGCCCTCGCCACCCTGAAAGCCACTTGCCCTCACCCTGAATGCCTCTACGCTGAATGCAGTACTCTGAATGCCACTTGCCCTCACCCTGAATGCCTCTACGCTGAATGCCACTTCCCTCTACCCCTGAAAGCCACTTGCCCTCACCCTGAATGCCTCTAACCCTGAATGCCACTTCCCTCTACCCCCTGCACGCGGAACGTCAGTACCTTATCTCCAGTAATATAAGCTTCGATGGTTCTTTCGCGGAACGTCAATGCCTTATTGCTGCGAAATTTGGGTCATAAACTCAAATTTAGCTGTATAACGTACCGTAGTTCCACCTCGTTGTTAAAAAGAGGCTTATCAAGAGGAATAGGATACATATGTTCCGCTTAGAGTTATAGCCTATACCAACCGTTAGAGTTGAAGCATATATGTCCTTACTCGTTCCTGACCAGTTACCACGAGAAGCAACTTCTTATCGACCAAGATGTGTAGAAGTATTCTAGCATATCTCGTGCTAATTTTAAGGTGTGCAGATAATTCTGAAGGGGGAAAAGGACGAAACAATCTGCGCGCAAACCGCAGCGTTTCGCTTTCCAGCCATGATAGCTCCTCCGGTACGCTCATCGATATGAACTTTCCAATAAAGGACAGGATGAGCTGCTGACAATGCTTTGGCGTATCAATAATGGACGGGTAGGCGATCGGCATAACGGTCCATCCGTCCAGTGCAAGATGACAATGCCGTAAGCAAAGATCCTTAAATCTCCAAGCTTCTATATCCCGTGCATGGGAACCGTAACCTTGGACTTCTATGACACCTTTGGCATCTCCCGGCATGTACGCAAGATCCAAATACCGATATCCATTCGTAAAGTCGCGAACTTCCCATTCCGGGTAAAGGTGCTCGAAATGTCCGACTACAGGGTGCCAAATCGAGCGCAGAAATTCTATCTCCCCGTGTCCGAGTCCTTTTTCCAACCGTTCCCGCCTTCTTCCATTCGTTTCAGCAGCGATTTGTGATTGCATAAACTGTTTAAATGCGTACTCGAATTTCATGCAAAAACCTCCTCCATCTTGGCCAAAAGGAAACGCCGCCCCAACCATGTTGCACAGTCTGACTTAACTGCGCAACATGGATTAGAGCGGCGTATGCTTCACGACCATATTAAGAATAAGTATAGCTCATAAGCAGGTTTCGCGCTAGCTGGCTGTTGGGAGAATTAGAATCACAACAACTTATTTTTGCGCTACTTTTAAACTAATAAAATAAGAATAAACCATAGGCACAACGGCAAATATGATTATAGCCAACAAGAAAATCCACCTTGATGTTGTGAAAAATAACGAAACCAGCATGACGATTCCTGCGATCATCGAAAGCGGTCCGGCTAAACGATGCGTACGTCTCCAAACCTCCTCGCTAGCCAGTGTCCAAGGTGTGCGAATGCCGACAAAAAAATTATAGCGGATACGCCCCATCACATTGCCGAGCACGATAAAAAACAAGCCAATACCCAGAATGCTCCAAAAAAGCATGTCGATCGAATAACCGAGATTATAAATAATTGTAACAAGCATCAACCCACTTACCAAAAGGCTTGTGCATAAACGAATCAATTCAAAAGTCCCGCCGAATTTATCATAGTTACTGCCTTTGGGGTCTATTAAACGTGTAATTTTCATCAACAAAGGAATGCCAATCGTGATAAGACCAATCACAAGAAGAGCATATTGTTTGGCCAAGTATCCGTTAGGCTTGTTATCGCTAATTTGAAAGTGAATCGCGATCTGTTCAGGTAATTTAGTGTAATAGATCACGGCGACAATAAGCGGAATCAAGCCAATCCCCAAAAGTAATAGATCCCATAGTCCGAATTTAAACTTATTTCTCATCTTTGTTTTCTCCTTCGTCAAGCGGACTTTTGAACATTTCCAAAAACCATCCCATAACCTCATGCACAACGGTGGTGTTTAATGAATAAATAATGCTCTGACCATTCCGTTCATCCAATACGAGCTTCGCATTTTTTAGTGCACTTAGATGATGCGATATACTCGGTTTGGTCATGTTAAAATGATCTGCAATTTCACCAGCGGACATATCTCGTTCATGTAATAAACGTATGATTTGGCGCCGTGTGGGGTCCGACAAAGCTTTAAAGGCGACGTTTATGGTTACCACCTCATTAATATTTAGACGTTTATCTAATAATCTAAATTTATCATATTTGTTTCAATTGCACAAGTGGCATTCTCCGTTCAGGCTTCCTTTTGTTCTAGCATCCTCGCAACTCTCATAAGATGGAAATAACAGACTAGCGAATATCTTGGAGGGTTCATTATGAAAACGATAGATCGTAAAACGATGATTCATGCAGTCATATGTTTAGGAATTGTGCTGCTTACTGCTTTATTAACGATCCTCATAGCGGGAATTGGCAAAAAGCAATCCAGCAGCATCCAGACCATGAGTGCGAATTTTGCAGGTGTACAAGCAAATCATTCTGCGGCAATAGCATCAAATCTTGTCGAACGCACCAAGCTCACCTCATCCTCCCTTGTTATTCCGATTTATCTGAGTAAAGAGCAGCAGATTGCTAGAGTTCCTTTGGAGCAATATGTGGCAGGTGTTGTAGCTGCGGAGATGCCGCCTGATTTTGAATTAGAAGCCCTTAAAGCGCAGGCCATTGCCTCGAGAACTTACATCATCCGCAGAATAGTAGATCATGATTATAGCGGTGTTCCTGTGAATGGCGCTTGGGTGACAGATACTGTAGCCAATCAAGCCTATACCGGCGACCAACAGCTGCAGGAGGAATGGGGCACACTCAAATACAAAGATAATATGGCGAAAATTAAGCGAGCCGTCGATGAAACAGCAGGTCTCATTATCACCTATTCGAATAAACCGATTAACGCTACCTTTTTTTCGACAAGCAATGGATATACGGAAAATTCAGAAGATTATTGGGGGGACTACATACCCTATTTACGAAGCGTTAGCAGTCCGTGGGATGCAAAGCTTTCCCCCAAATACAAACAAATCGTGCGAATGCCCTATAAACAATTTTTGACCAAGCTGGGAATTGAGACGGCGTTGCCTGTCAATGCTGCCTCTAACTCTATGCAAAAAGCTGAAACCTCACAAGGTCATCGCATTGAAAAAATTAGAATTGCAGGCAAGCTATTTTCAGGGAAGGATATTCGGGAGAAGCTGCAGCTGAATTCCTCCGCATTCTCATGGCGCATAAGTGGAGAAACTATTGAAATTACAACAATAGGCAGCGGGCATGGCGTAGGCATGAGTCAATGGGGCGCCAATGGAATGGCTCAAGAAGGGAAAACAGCGGCAGACATCCTGAAGCACTACTATACTGGAATTGAGCTTCAACCGGACAGCAAATATATGAAATTATAAAATCATCTATCATCTCACGTATAAAAGAAAACGTAGTGGTAACAATGGTTACTGAGGTGATGTACATATGAATGAACAAAACAAGGGCATTCAGGTCAAAGAAGAAACTCCCCCAATCAAAGAGGGAGCTCAAACCACAACAGTTCCATCCGTCGGATGGCGAAGGCTTATGTCGAGAAAATGGGCCTTTCCAGCGATGTACATGGCGGCAGCGGCAATTATTTTAATCATCATGTGGGTGTATCAGGATATAGGCAAAAGCACCCCAACAGACGGGACAGCCAGTTCCACTCTTGCCAAAACGGGAGATAACGCAAAGGATGCAGCAAACCAAGCGACAAACGCACAGCCTGTAATCACTAACACAGAGACCATGCAGTGGCCAGTGAAAGATCGCAGCGCAGTAGAAACCGCCTTACCGTTTTACGACACCAAAGCATCGAATGAAGTGAAGATGGCTGCAATGGTACAGTACAATGATACCTATACCCCGCATACGGGTATAGATCTCGCCAGGCAGGATGATCAGCCGTTCGATGTTGTCGCAGCTTTAAGCGGCAAAGTTACTGTTGTCGAGAAAAATCCACTGGTAGGCAATCAAGTGGAGATCACCCACAGTAACGGTTTAATCACCGTTTATCAAAGCTTAAGCGATATTAAAGTCGCTGCAGGCGCAACTGTCAAAAAAGGTGATGTCATTGCAACGGCAGGACGAAATGAATTGGAAAAGGATGACGGCGTTCACGTTCATTTTGAAGTGCGCCAGGGCAAAGATGGACCTGTGGTTAATCCGGAGTCCCTGATTTCGCAGCAAGCGAAATAAAACGGTTATAGGTGTTGAATCAAGCAGAAGGACAACCTTCTGCTTTTTTCTTTTGCCTGGGAATGGAACCCTGTCCGACAAAATAAATGTTCGTTATTCGAATATATAGGCTCGCTCCTCATATAATGTACCAAACTATCTCGAGTAAGGAGGCGAGCGGAGTGCACGATTACATCAAAGAACGGACGATTAAAATCGGCCGCTGCATTGTGGAAACGAGGAATACGGTACGAACGATTGCGAAAGAGTTTGGGGTTTCCAAAAGCACGGTGCACAAAGATTTGACGGAACGACTGCCTGAAATTAATCCTGAACTGGCCAATCAAGTAAAAACGATCCTCGAGTATCACAAATCGATTCGACATCTAAGGGGGGGAGAGGCAACGAAGGTGAAGTATAAAAAGACCCGCAATTATAAGGGAGCAGAGCTATTGGTGTCGGCTAACGCATAAGAATGCGAAAATCCGCAAGAAAAAAAGGAATTTGCGTTTTGATGGCGAATATACCATGAACGACGCCTTTTTTTTGGGCCGACCGGATTCTTTGGGGAGGACACTACAGATGTTTAGCAAGGATATTGGAGTTGATTTAGGCACGGCCAACGTTTTAATTCATGTCAAAGGACGCGGGGTTGTGTTAAACGAACCTTCTGTGGTCGCTATTGAAAGCGATACAAAGCGAGTGCTCGCCGTAGGCGAAGAAGCCCGTCGGATGGTAGGCCGTACACCAGGCAATATTACGGCCATTCGTCCCTTGAAGGATGGTGTCATAGCTGATTTTGAAATTACAGAAATTATGTTAAAATATTTTATAGCCAAGGTAGGCGGCAAGAAGTGGTACAGTCATCCGCGAATCTTAATTTGTGCACCGACGAATATCACATCTGTAGAACAGAAAGCGATCCGGGAAGCGGCAGAGCGCGCTGGCGCTAGAGAAGTTTTTATGGAAGAAGAACCGAAGGCTGCCGCAATTGGAGCGGGTATGGATATATACCAACCGAGCGGCAATATGGTCATTGACATTGGCGGAGGAACGACGGATGTCGCTGTTTTATCGATGGGCGATATCGTGACCTCCTCTTCCATTAAAATTGCGGGAGACAAGTTTGATTCGGCAATTATGAAATACATTAAGAATAAATACAAGCTATTGATTGGCGAGCGTACGTCGGAGGATATCAAACTCAAAATCGGCACGGTATTTTTGGGTGGACGCGCGGAAGAAATGGACATTCGCGGTAGAGATATGGTAACAGGACTACCACTGACGGTGACAATCAACTCCAACGAAGTGAGAGAAGCGTTATGGGAGCCAGTATCCGCCATTGTTTCTTCAGCAAAAACAGTATTGGAAAAAACGCCGCCGGAACTATCGGCGGATATCATAGATCGCGGCGTTATTCTCACAGGCGGCGGCGCATTATTGCACGGTTTGGATTTGCTGTTGGCGGATGAGTTGAAGGTACCGGTAAATGTAGCCGAAGACCCCATGCATTGTGTGGTTAAAGGTACAGGGGCTATGCTTGATAATTTAGATCGCGTATCCAAACGTAAATTTTAAGGAGGTTGCGATATGCTTAGAGGACTTTATACAGCGGCTGCGGGTATGATTATGGAGCAGAGAAAGCATGATACTATCACCAATAACATTTCCAACATCAACACACCCGGCTTCAAACAAGGCAATGCCGTTTCGCGTTCTTTTCCAGAGTTTATGATTTCACTAGCTAGCGGTGCAGGAAATCAACGCACCTCTTTTCCCATTGGAAAATTGAATACCGGTGTTTTTGCCGAAGAAGATCTTTCATTATACCAACAGGGCGATTTGCAGGAGACGAAAAACCCCCTGGATGTTGCGATTGTTTCTAATATTCAAGTACCTGGTCTACAATTCGATGGGTCGGGCAAGACGATTACAGCGAATGGGGATAAAATATTCCAGCCGCAAGCCTTCTTCACGGTTCAGGATACCAATGGGGAACAGCGTTATTCGCGGAATGGTAAATTTCAAGTAAATAATGCGGGAGAAGTCGTAACTCCGGATGGCTATAAAGTAATGGGCAGAGATGGACAACCTATCATCTTAATTGATCCGGCGACAAATACATTTTTACCTAGTGTTAAAATTAGACCGGATGGTCAATTACTTGACGAAGTCAATGGACAACCCTTGCTGAATGCAGCAGGGCAGCCGCTTGCATTAATGATTTCCCAAGTGAATGATCCCAATCGTCTGATTCGTGAGGGGAACGGCTTATACATGATTAATCCAGCTGATCAAGCAACCGTCACCTCAATTACACCTAACGATCAGGTACAAATAAAGCAAGGTTACATTGAACGCTCTAATGTCGATGCTACACAATCGATGATTGATATGGATTCAGCGTTAAGAGCGTATGAAACAAACCAAAAAATGGTGCAATATTACGATAAAAGTTTGGAAAAGACAGTGAACGAAGTAGGCCGTGTTTAATTTTTTCAACACTAAGGAGGGTCTCAGATGAACCATTCTTTAATTAATTCCATGGTGACGCTGCAAACACTACAACAGAAACTGGACATTATCGCTAATAATATAGCGAATGTGAATACGAATGGATACAAAAGAAAAGAAGCGACTTTTGAGGATATTCTAACGAATATTAAAGATCAGCCTAAAGGCTTTCAAAAAGAAGGTCGTCTTTCTCCGCTTGGCTTTAATCAAGGCTGGGGTGCCAAATTAAGCCAGGTCCAATTGACTTTAGATCAAGGGACATTGGCGAATTCAGGTGTATCGACAGATCTTGCTATTGAAGGAAATGCATTATATGAAGTGTCTCTAAACACCGTTGACGCTGCTGGAAATCCAGTAAATAAAACATTGTATACACGTGATGGTAACTTCTCCTTAAGTGTTAATCCTGCGGATACAGATAACTTATATTTGCAAACAAAAGAAGGCCATTTCGTCAATGATGTGAATGGTCATCCCATAAAAATACCTAAAGACCTGCAAATGGTTGTAGACGATAAAGGGAATGTTACAGCGAGTAATCCGAAAGATTCGGGAGCAGTCCCCATTGCCATTGGGCAGTTGAAATTAGTTCGCATCGTTAGACCGCAATATTTGGAACAGGTGGGTGATAATCTGTATTCATTACCGAATGGAACGAATAATGCCAACGGACAAATTTTGCAAGATGTGAATAACGGTTCTAATTTAGAGAATCCTGTGGCGGTTCGGCAAGGATACCTTGAACAATCCAATGTTAATTTGTCCGATGAAATGACGGAGCTTCTGATGGTACAAAGGGCATTCCAGCTTAGCTCTCGTGCAGTTACTTCCTCCGATTCGATGATGAATCTGGCAAATAATCTTCGCGGATGACGATGCCAACGAAAAAACCGCGCCTGCGTAAAAAACTCTGGCTCCGAATCGTTTTGGGTATTTTACGTTTTTTACTTGTTCCAGCGCTTTGTATTTGCGCTTTATTCATTGGATTAGTAGTAGGCTATGTCCGCTTAGGCGGTCAACCTTATGCCGAAGTATTTCATGTTCAAACATGGAAGCACATATTCGAGCTTGTCTACTCTTCAACATGACGAATCACTTCGCCAAAAGTTAAATGATTTATAGCCCACAAAGGGTTTTTTTTTTGCGGGGTTTTAATGTCTTCTACTCAAATGTATAATATAGTGATGCGGAAAACTTTAACGAAGGAGAGGTAAGAATGTTGAATTTGCCGAATACGCTAACGATTATCCGCTTTATTCTCATTCCGGTTTACCTCTATATTTTTCTTCGTGGAAATTTTCCAGTCGCTTTCTCTGTTTTAGTATTGGCAGGGATTACAGATGTGCTCGATGGTTATTTAGCGCGTATACGCAAACAAACTACAATGTTTGGAAGCATGCTGGATCCTTTGGCCGATAAAACCATGATGTTAACGGTCGTGTTGTCTTTCTTGTTTTCCAAAATGATTCCTTGGTCTGCGGGAATTGCCATGTTTATCCGTGATGGCGGCATGATCATAGGCTCAGCTATTTTCTATTTTCGCGGTAAAAAAACCGTGCCTGCAAACACGATGGGCAAGGTGACAACCTTTCTTTATTATTTGTCGATTCCATTGATTATGTTTAAAGTGAATTATGCGGTCTATTATTTATGGTTTGTAATTACAGTTTCGTTTATTACCTCATTGGTATACATTATTAAGATTAAAATGATTAATCGTGAGGTAGGCTAAGGATAGAAAAGGACCTTTTTCTAGGCGAGCTTACGCTTACTTAGAAATAGGTCCCTTATATGAACCTCCACTTCTGCAGATCATGAAGGACATCTCTATTGTCAGTTGAAATTTATATTTTTATACCATCGAAAAAAAGGAGTTGAAGGAAATTGCTGAATATACAACAAATTCAAGAAATTATCCCGCATCGGTACCCATTTTTATTAGTAGATCGCATACTTGAGGTAGAGGATGGAGTGCGAGCGGTTGGCTTGAAGAATGTAACGATCAATGAGCCTTTTTTCGAGGGTCATTTTCCGGGATATCCGGTAATGCCGGGTGTATTGATTGTAGAAGCATTAGCGCAGGTTGGCGCAGTAGCTATTCTGAGAATGGAAGCAAACCGCAATAAATTGGCGTTATTTGCCGGGATTGATGAATTTCGTTTTCGCGGACAAGTCGTGCCGGGGGATACACTCATCTTGGAAATGCAAATCACCCGTTTAAAAGGTTCGGTAGGTAAAGGGCAAGTAGTCGCAAAAGTAGGCGACAAAATTGTTGCTGAAGGCGGAATGATGTTCGCTTTAGTAGAACGGTAAAATGTCCATGGAATGTGACAATGTTTTTCAGCACAATAAGAGCCTTTTTAAAAAGTGACGATAGGGAGTGATGGGTGTGTCTGGAAAGTTTACGTGCCGACTTTGAAAATGAGTTTCCACCCTTATCTAATAAAGAAACTCGGTTTCAACTGAGGCTGGAAGGCACACTTATCACGGAATATAGTCCAGCTTTTTAAACAGACTCTATAAGGAGGAGTTAGAATGGAATCCAACACGTTTGTTCAAAAGCAATATGAACATTGGCTGCAAGACCCGAATATTGATGCGGAAACGAAAGCCGAGCTGCAAGGAATAAAAACGCAGCCGCTCGAAATAGAGGATCGTTTTTATAAGGATGTTGAATTTGGTACAGGCGGGATGCGCGGTGTCATGGGTGCGGGTACGAATCGGATGAATCGTTACACGATTGGTAGAGCTACACAGGGCTTGGCGCAATATTTGCTTAAGGATAAAACGCGGACACACGGGGTTGCAATCGCGTATGATTCGCGTAACCAATCGCCCGAATTCGCTTTGGAAATTGCACTTGTGCTCGCAGGCAATGGAATTAACGCCTATGTATTCAAATCGCTTCGGCCAACGCCGGAATTATCTTTTGCTGTTCGTTCGTTACATGCCTCAGCGGGTATCGTTGTAACGGCAAGTCATAATCCGCCGGAGTATAACGGCTATAAAGTATATGGCCATGATGGCGGTCAATTAGTGCCGGATCAAGCGGAGAAATTAATTGCACAAATTGATCAGCTCAAATCTTTTTCGGCGATTAAGAGACTTACGCAAGCGGAAGCCGAGTCAAAAGGCTTACTTCATTGGATAGATGAACAAATGGATTCCGACTTCATAGAGGCTGTGGTAGCAACTAGCCCTCAACCAGGAATAGCGAAACAAATGAGCGATCGATTGCAAATTGTTTATACGCCCCTGCACGGAGCGGGTAATTTGTCCGTTCGCAGCGCATTGCAGCAGCTTGGTTTTCAGCAGGTTGCTGTAGTGCCGCAACAGGAGAAGCCAGATCCGCTGTTTTCCACTGTAAAGTCACCGAATCCGGAAGAAAAGGAAGCGTTCACGCTTGCGCTTGAACTAGCTCGCCAACTAGACGCGGATATCATCATTGGTACGGATCCGGACTCTGACCGTATGGGAGCCGTTGTTAAAGATGATCAAGGACAATATTTTGTGCTTAGCGGGAATCAATCGGGCGCGATCATGGCTCACTACTTGTTAAGCAGCTTACAGCAGCGAAATGCACTGCCTGCGAATGGTGTGGTTATTAAAACCATTGTAACCAGCGAGATGGGTGCTGTAGTGGCTCAAAGCTTTGGCATTCCTACACTAAATACATTAACTGGCTTCAAATATATCGGTGAGAAAATAACGCAATTTGAAGCGTCCGGTGAGCATCAATTTTTATTTGGTTATGAAGAGAGCTATGGCTATTTGTTAGGTACTTACGCGCGTGATAAAGACGCGGTAGTAGCTTCTATGCTTATTTGTGAGGCCGCAGCATATTACAAGAGTAAGGGTAAGAGTCTGTATGATGTGCTGCAGGAATTATACAAAGCGCATGGTTACTTCAACGAAAAGCTGGAATCGCGTACCTTAAAGGGTAAGGATGGCTTAGCTAAAATTGGTCAAATCATGGATGAATGGCGGCAGAATCCTCCGCAAGCGATACATGGAATTAAAGTGGCTTCTGTATTTGATTATTCACAAGGAATCGATGGTTTACCGCGTGAAAACGTATTAAAATTCGTCTTGGAAGATCATTCATGGTTCTGCTTGCGTCCTTCTGGAACAGAGCCAAAAATTAAAGTGTATTTCGCTGTTCGCGGTTCGTCTGCAGCAAAAGCAGCAGCTCAAATTGATTTCTTGCTGCAAGAAGTCATGGCAAGAGTAGATCAATAGATTTTTATAAGGAGTGGGACGGATTGCCCGAAAAGGATATGCAAAGGAAGAGCAAACTTACAACTATATTATGGGGGCTTGTCATCGTTTGTATGCTGGTCTCTTTACCTTTGATTTATGAACGCTACCACATGGAAGGTACTGCAAAAAATGTGGAAGTTGTTTTTGATTACCGTGATTTATTGGATATTTCGATGTATCGTACCAATCCGAGCCAGTTCATCAATACACAATTGGATGAAATGAAAAAAACGAAGATCACATCGTTGGCTGTATATGAAAGCACGCTAAACGAGTTAATGGAGAGCGGCAGGATTGCCTTATATTCTTCGCATGATGCAGCGGCTTTGGCTCAAAGAGCGATGGTTCCCAGTGAGAACTTCACTTATGTTTTATTTAAGGACAAAGAGTCGCAAGCGCAGCTTCAGAACATCATCCAGGACGCATTTTCACGCTTAAAAATTAAGATGCAGCCTTGGACATTCAACAATCAGCAAGGACTTATTATCGAACTTCCGTTAGATGAAGCATCGCTGAAACCGATGGATCCTGATCCAATTACGATGCAAATGTTAATAGATCGCGGATTTCACCTTGTTATCCGTTTATCCAACCGACGTCCTTTTGTATCTGCGGACATGGACAAGCTGCTAACGCAGCTTGCTGATCAATTTGCCGTTAAATCGATGATTGTAGATGGAGATGGCGCACCGGGTTATTCGGAGGATGGCAGTGCGACGAAGAATATTGAAGAGATGGGCCGATTGATGTTGAAGCATCATATGTCTTTGGCCATTATTGAACCGCTCAACTTGAAAGTTCCGCAAAAAGGGGTCAATACATTAGCCAAAGCGATGAATTATCAAGCCTTCCGCCTTCACTCTTTATCGGAACAAGATTCGGATAAGCTGTCGGAAAGTATAACTAACAAAGAATTGAACGGGCGTATTCGTGATATATCGGATCGTTTTGTGCTTGCGGTGAAAGAGCGCAATATTCGCATGATATTATTAAATGCACGGGCCAATAAAAACTTAGGAAAAGCAAGCTATGCTGATCCGCTCGAACCGATTTATCGCAGCTTAAAATATAATGCGGACAGCGCATTATACAGAATTCAAAATGCAGGATATAAGTTAGGAGAGGCAGAACCTTTTAACTACAACCCGCCTGCTTGGGAAAAAGTGCTTAAACCATTTGCAGTTGCAGGAAGTGTGGCTTTAATTGCTTTATTGATTGCAGCATTCTTTCCTACCTTGCTGCTGCCCGTTTTTGTTATCGGCCTATTGGGTTCAGGCGGACTCTATGTTCTCTCGCCATCCGGTTTGTATCAATCGCTAGCTTTGGGGGTCGGTGTCAGCGCTGTCAGCTTGGCGATTATAAAAGCAATTCAGACCTTACGCAGCAAAGCAGAGAAACCGATGCTTCATTCCGTTTTAAGTCGGCTTATCTTTACAGCAGTGCTCTTTGCGAGAACGGTGGTCATTTCAGGCTTCGGTGCTATTTTTATCGTTAGCATGTTAAATGAGATTACCTATAATCTTGTGATTCAACAGTTCAAAGGTGTAAATGTTCTGGCCTTTGCACCTCTACTATTGGCTGCTTTATATTTGTTGTTCTATAGTGAAAAATTGACACTGAAGCAAAAAGCGCTGAAGTTAAAACGTATGCTTACTTCCTCAATTAGTGTGATTTGGATTGTTTCAGCGATCATTATTTTGGGAGTATCCTATTATTACTTGTCTCGGACTGGAAATGGGGGAACAGCTTCTTCTCTGGAGCTAACATTCCGTTCCTTTCTGGAGAATACGTTAAAGGTTCGTCCACGCACTAAAGAATTTTTAATCGGTAATCCTTTATTGATTTTAGGCATATATCTTTGTTTAAAGCATCGCCTTCAGGCACTTTACTTAGTTTTGATCGGGGCGATTGGTCAAGCTTCTATCGTGGGTACATTCACGCATCTCCATACTCCTTTGCAAATATCGATCATTCGCGCTTTTTACGGATTATTTTTCGGAGCGTTGATCGCATTGGTTTTAATTGTAATATGGGAAATTTGCGCGAGGGGTTGGAATAAATGGACGCATCTTCTGCGCGAATAGTTATTTCCGGGTACTACGGATTTAAAAATAGCGGCGATGAAGCAGTCCTGCAATCCATACTTTTAGCGCTTCAAGCGGAATCAGCCAAACAAGGCATCTCCATCGCACCGATTGTATTGTCGATTGATCCTGAATGGACTACGCGTACCTATGGTGTAGAAGCAGTTCATCGGATGAAGCTTAAGGAAGTGCTGCGGGCAATCAGACAGAGTGATGGATTGATCAGCGGCGGCGGAAGCTTATTGCAGGATACGACCGGTAGAACGACGATTCCATACTATTTGGGCATCCTGAAATTAGCTCAGTGGCTGGGCAAGCCGACTTTTATCTATGCCCAAGGAATTGGTCCTGTAAACAGTCGAATATTTTATCCGCTTATACGTCGAACCTTTCGCAAATGCCGTTATATCTCCGTGCGGGACAATGAATCGGCGCAATTATTGCGTAAGATGGGCTTACAACGGGAAGTGATCGAAGTAGTGCCTGATCCCGTCATGGGGATGCCTTTGCAAGCAGGTGATGCTGCTCACGCCTTAAACCAAGCTGTAACCCATTCTAAGCCGGTGATTGGCGTATCGGTGCGTTACTGGAACGCGGATCGCTCTGAGCTGGTGAAGCTAGCCGAATGCTTGCAACGTATACAAAAACAACGCGAGGTCGAGATTCGCTTTCTGCCGTTTCATGAACCAGCGGATAAACAAGCTTCGGAGGAAATTATCCGACGGTTACATCCGGATATGGATGTTAGGCTCATCAGTGCGGCACATCCACAACAAATGCTTGCGGAAGTAAGCGCCTGCGATTTATTGATCGGCATGAGGCTGCATTCATTAATTTATGCCGCATCGCAGCAGGTACCTCTGATCGGCATTTCCTACGATCCGAAAATTGATCAATTTCTGCAGCGTTTAGAGTTAAAAGCAATTGCAACGACGGAGCATTTTAACGTGGATCAATTGGTGCTGGAAGCTATGCGGCTTCTAGATCATAAGCAGCAGCCGAATGCGCTTATTGAAACGATGCGAGCCGAAGCGCATCGACCTGCGCAACAAATGGTCCATTACTTGGTATATAAAGGATGAAGATTAAATGAGCATACCCACGGTGTCCATTTACGGTGTGGCCGTTTCCAAAATGAGTCTGTTGGAAACAACAGCAATTCTGACCGAAGCCATTGCAAAACGACAACCCACTCAAGTTATTACAGCGAATCAGAACATGTTGATGACAGAGATAGAGCAGCCGAAATATATGGCTATGATGAAACGTGCCGAGCTTGTCATTCCAGATGGAGCGGGTCTCGTCTGGGCTGCCCAATATATAGGTGATCCTGTTGCAGAGAAAGTCGCCGGAATCGATTTGCTGCATCAGTTATGCTCCGTTGGGGAACAACAAGGTTGGCGTGTTTTTTTGCTGGGTGCAGCACCTGAAACGGTTCAAGCAGCGGCAGATAAGCTGAAGGCTCTTTATCCGCAAATTCAACTTGTTGGTGTGCGCGATGGTTTTTTTAAACCGGAGCAGGATGATGAAATCATCCGCCAAATCCGCCAAGCCGATCCGGATATATTGTTTGTCGGCAGATCGGCGGACAAGCAAGAACCATGGATCGACAGCTATAAAGAGCAGCTTAAGGTTCCCGTGATGATGGGTGTAGGAGGCAGCTTTGACGTGTTGTCCGGCAAGCTGAAACGAGCGCCGCGAATATTTATTCGCCTTCGCTTGGAGTGGTTTTATCGACTTCTGCAAGAGCCTTGGCGGTATAAGAGAATGCTTTTATTACCTAAATTTGTAGCGAAAGTGGTCAGGGACAAAGGAAAAGTACGATTGTCCGCAAAATAATCAACAAAACGAGCATTGTATCCGCTTTTTCGCGGTTTTTAGCGGTTGGTAATCATTTGCTATAGGGAGTATAATTTGTAAGGACTGCTTAGGGAGAATAGGGGTTGGGTAATAAATGAACATTTGGTTGTATGTGATCGGATTTGCTGCTTCTTGCGCACTATCGGTCATTCTCACGCCTATTGTTAAAAAATTCGCTTTTTGGGTGGGTGCCGTTGCTGTACCTAACCATCGCAGTGTTCATTCGAAAATCATGCCGCAAATGGGTGGCTTAGCGATATTTTTCGCCTTTATAGGTGCATATTTCATCATTGCTCCCGCTACCAAGAGCTATAATATGGAAGTCGCAATGGGTTTATTGATCGGCGGCGCAGTCATCGTGCTTGTTGGCGCGTTAGACGATCGTTTTGTCTTGTCGCCGAAGCTGAAGCTGCTCGGCCAATTGGTTGCAGCGGGTATCGTTGTTTACTTCGGGCTGGAGGTTGATTTTGTACAGCTTCCGTTCGGCGATGCCATTGGATTGAATCAGTGGATAGGAATACCGATTACAATTATCTGGATTGTCGGCGTTACGAATGCCGTCAACCTGATTGACGGACTGGACGGGCTTTCCGCAGGCGTTTCAGGCATTGCGACGGCAACGATCATGGTGTTATCGATCTTGATAGGCAATTATAGTGTAGCGCTTATCTGCGCTGTGCTTTTGGGTAGTATTATCGGCTTCCTCTTCTTCAATTTTCATCCCGCCAAAATCTTCATGGGCGACACGGGAGCCTTATTCCTTGGTTTTGCCTTGGCGACCTTATCGATTCTTGGCTATAAGCAAGCGACCGTTGTATCCTTATTAGTTCCGATATTAATTTTGGGCGTTCCGATATCAGATACATTTATTGCCATCGTTCGTCGTAAATTGAACAACAAACCTATCTTTGCGCCAGACAAAGGGCATCTCCATCATACCCTTATGCGTTTAGGCTTCTCTACTCGTAAAACGGTTTTGATTATTTATGGGGTTTCCGTCATTTTCGGTTTATGCGCAGTACTGCTATCGCAGGCGACTCAATGGGAGACTTTAGTTATTATTGCAGTGATGCTGCTTATCTTAGAAATTTGTGCGGAAGCGATCGGAATCATTAGCAAGAATAAAAAACCGGTGATCAAGATGATCCAAAGAATTTTTATCGGTTGGATGGCGCTTTTCCGTGTTTCCAAGTAAACGTATCGCCTAAAATAAACGTCCCGTAAGGCTGCCCGCATCGAGGCAGCTTTTTTTGTGCGACTATCGGCTTATAATTCCCTATTAAGCTAAATTTTCCGTCCCATCCAACCGATAAAAAAAGTACGAGCAACTTTATAAGGAAATATAAGTCTAATCTTGTGCTAGGTGTGAGAGCCATATTGAAGGAGGGGCTGTTTAGACAGAGTAATACTTTTCGAACACGTTAACTTGAAAAACAATTGCATTTACATAAGGAGGATATTATTTTGAAAAGAACATTTCGCAAATGGACAAGCCTTACAATCGCATGTATTATGCTAGCTATATTATTAATACCAACCGCAGCCATGGCTGATGGTCCGAGAATTGATATCACAAGTCCTAAAGTACCGGATCTTACCACAATGAATTCGGCAGGAATACCTTTAGATCTCAGTGTGATTTCACGATTTACGACAAGTACGATCTCTATTACAGCTAGTATTCAGAATATTTCAGATGCTCAAGTGGCGGATATTTATTATGAAATTACGAATATTAAAAGCGATCCGCGAAACAACGTAACACTCGTTACGAAAAGTAACCCGGCGATCCATACACCGGGTTCTTTTACAATTACGTTTAACAATGTTGCTTTAACCGAAGGGTTAAATCAAATAACCTTAAAGATGGGCAATGGAAGTATCGTTTCATCTGCACCGCAATGGGCGTATTTTACACCTACAACGAATATTACAGATTTAACTGTCAACACTGCTCCGTGGGTTGATTCACAGTCATATCCAAAAGCTGCAAATCCTAACTCGACAGTTACTATCTCGGGCAAAGCAATAAATGCAACAAGCGTCGTGGTTACGATTGGCAACTCAGCACCAAAGACTGTTTTTTTAAGCGCTGGAACTGGAGTCTTTTTCTTTACTGCGGACAACAAACCGAAAACTACAGCAACTTTCCAGATTAGTGCCGGTGACAATCCGATAACTATTGTAGCTAAGAATAGCACCAAATCATATCAGGTAAAAAAGAACCTCATTTATGATGATGGACAACCCTATGCGTTTAACGCGAATATTTCTACGAATCCTTTTTCTGATGACTATGTTTCAGTTGCTGGCTCTATATCTGCAGATTTAGCTAAACCCAACGTAGCAAATGGTTCTGTAGAAGTATGGACAGGTCCGGGTAAGACAGGAACGCGAATTAATAAATTTACACTTAATGTCGATGCAACGAACTCGAACAACCAATCATATCTGGCTTTTGATCCAACCTTAACAATACCAAGTTCAGTTTATGTATCTTACAGCTATGGAAACAGTCCATTGCTATCGACGCCGACAACAACTACAACAAATGTCGGGATAACAGCTAACTTGAAAGATAACTTAACGTCGACAGGAAACCTCAAATATCGTTTCGTTGATGTTATCGCAGGAGGAAAACGTTTTGGTCCTTACGATTTAACTGCTGCGGCGCCAGCAACAACAGCGTTTAACAATGGCTTGTACCCGAACTCATTAAATGATAATTATAGTTCCGGAACATTACTCGGCATTCAGGGATCGGGACTTAATAGTCTGGGGGTTGTCTTAGCTGTTGATATAGCGGATAAATCAGGAACTCTTGTGGATCAAAATTTGACTATCGATACTACTGTATCGACGGGTACAATGGCATTTTTCAGTCCTACTTCGACGCTTGCAAGTTCAGGGAGTCCGTATAAAGTTACGATAAAAAACGGCACCACTGTATTAAACAACTATACTTTAACTGTTCTTAATAAAGGGCTTCTGCCTCAAGCAACTGTAACGGCTCCTTCTACCAATCCGAAGGTGGGAGGTTTATCTACTGAACATATCACATTAACCGGAACAACGGATCCCCAAACAGGAAGTCCTTATTCACAAGGTTCCTTGAAGGTGACCATTAGTGATTTAACCGGCCAAAATGACTTTTTACAGCCAGTAGTGCAACCGCAAATTATAGGTACTGACACAGATTTCCCTTATTTATTATCTATACCCGCCGGTCTGTCTCCGGGCGAATATAAAATTAAAGTAAGCTACAGCAACAATGAGCTTATCAATACTGTTTTTACGATTGATCCAGCCGACCCACTTCCGCCAACGGTTGTATCAACTACGAGGATAACGGTTCCAATACCAGATCAGACTACAGTGACTAC
>JAQBPR010000049.1 GCA_028287395.1 Bacilli bacterium | reverse complement strand
GCAGTTCCGTTACCGATCACGATCAATTCGACATGATATTTTTCGATCATTTGTTTAATTTTCGCCTTGGCTTCGGTGATTTTATTATTGGGCGGAGTGGGATAAGTCACAGCAATCTCCAGCATCTTTCCGGTCTCATCGACGACCGCCAGCTTGCAGCCTGTGCGAAAGGCCGGATCGACACCCAGGACGATTTTACCTTTAATCGGAGGCTGCAATAATAAATTACGCAAATTTTCGGCAAAAATCCGAATCGCATGCTCCTCTGCCTTCTCAGTCAATTCACCCCGCACCTCACGGTCAATCGATGGCGCAAGCAAGCGTTTATAAGCATCTTCAATCACGGTAACCAAAGCAGATTTAACAATCGACTCACCGCGAATATAGTGGCGTCCAATAAAATCATAAATTTTTTCTGCGGTTACATCCAAACCAACCTTCAATACCTCTTCACGTTCAGCACGATTAATGGCTAAGGTGCGATGAGGCGGCAGCCTGCGAATGGGCTCTTGATAGGCATAATACATCTCATACACCGATTCAAGCTCACGATCCTTCGCTTCCGTACGCAATATTCCATGATCATGTGTATAGCGACGTACCCATGCACGCACCTTGGCATCATCGGCAATTTGTTCGGCGATGATATCCATCGCTCCTTGCAGTGCCGCTTCCGCAGTAAGGACTTCCTTTGCTTCATCTATATATTTAGCCGCTTCCGCCAATAGATTACCCTGCCTCGGCTGCGTTAGAATCCATATCGACAGCGGCTCAAGTCCCCGCTCCTTAGCCACGCTTGCGCGAGTTTTACGTTTTTGCTTATACGGCCGATATAAATCTTCGACCTCTTGCAGCTTTACTGCTTGCTCCACCGCAGATTGCAGCTCTGCCGTCAGCTTGCCCTGCTCATCAATGAGTCGAATGACCTCTAGCTTGCGGTCTTCCAGATTTCGCAAATATTGCAATCTTTCTTCAATCGCACGCAATTCATTCTCATCTAGTTCGCCTGTCATTTCTTTACGGTATCGAGCGATAAAAGGAATCGTATTCCCTTCATCCAATAAACCAATGGTTGTCTTCACCTTGGTTGTAGGTATTTGCAGCTCTGCAGAAATTTGCTTTAAAATTCTGGCTTGTGTTTGCGCTTTTTGCGCTTCTGTTTGTTCCCCTGTCTTCGTGAGTTCTTTTAACTCTGTCTCTTTCTCCATGCTCCCCATCCTTCGTTTATCTTTTTACATCACCAAAAAAAACGAGGGAATAGTACCCCTCGCCTCCAAATGAATTTTAAAAATCAATCAATCCGACACTAATTTGCAAAGCTTCATCCACTTTACGCATCGTTTCATCATCGAGATGAGTGATTTTATCCGTAAGACGCTGCTTATCTATCGTGCGTACCTGTTCCAGAAGTATAACCGAATCACGGTCAAAACCATGCGTTTCCGCATCAATTTCCACGTGTGTCGGCAGCTTCGCCTTTTGGATCTGCGCAGTAATCGCAGCGATAATGACAGTTGGACTAAAGCGATTGCCGATATCATTCTGAATCACCAGCACTGGCCGAATGCCACCCTGTTCGGAACCGACTACAGGAGACAATTCCGCAAAAAACACATCCCCGCGTTTCACAATCAATGTTTACACCCCGCTTACTAAACGGTCAACAGTGCTGCCCGCATCTTCCTCCGCTTGAAATGCTTCCGAAGCTATATGCAGGTTGATCTTGGCCATTTCCATGTAGCCGCGCTGCATCGTGTCTCGAAGAACTCTTTTTTTGCGTTCCATCAGATAAAGCTTCATCGCTTGACGGATAAATTCGCTGCGGTTTGAGTTTTCTTTTTCAACAATTCCATCGACTTCTTGCAGTAAGATGTCTGGCAGACTGATCATAATCCTTTTCGTATTCACATTGGACATTGGTCTCGCACCCCCAAAACATGACAAAAAACAATATTACCATTATGACGTAGTTGAAGCATTTTTATACAGAATTCAATATATGCGCTTCGTATAGCATATATGTTACATCATCGATAAATATGAAGTAACTTATACTTATTCGACAATCTAGTTTGAAATCCTTCCATCCATTCGAAACAAAACTTGGTAAATTTTCGCCCGTTATGCTTTGTGATGCTGCAGTAAATTTACGATATTGTACACTTGCCCTTCACGCATATACACACGGGGAACACGATGAGAAATCATACAGGTGATTTCATAATTAATCGTCCCCAATTGACTCGCCAATTCATCCGCAGAAATAACCGCTTCTCCTTGACGCCCGAATAGAACGACTTCCTCTTCCAACGCAAGCTGATTTAACCCCGTTACATTAATCATACATTGATCCATACAAATCGTGCCCACAATCGGAACACTGCGGCCTTGGACCAAGGCGTTCGCTTTACCAGTCAGCATTCGTGAGAAACCGTCAGCATAACCTATCGGCAGCGTTGCGATGGTTTCATTCTCTTGCTGTGTGTGATAAATTGAGCCATAGCTGATTCCAGTGCCTCGCGGAACATTCTTCAACATCACAATCCCTGTTTTTAAGCTCATTACAGGCTGCAGTTCGATCCTCTCCTTGTGTACTTCTTCCGAAGGATAAAGACCGTACATGCTAATGCCTAATCTCACCATATTATAAGTCAATTCAGGCGTATCAATAGCGGTAGCGCTGTTGCCGGCATGAACATATTTAAAATTCACATTCTTTTTTGCAAAATAATCCACTACCCGTTCAAAACGTCTATACTGCTCCAAGGTATACGTCTTGTCTGCTTCATCCGCACATGCATAGTGCGTTAACAATCCTTCCACAATTACATTCGGCAATTGCAAGGCTCGTTCGATAAAAGCAATCGCTTCATGCTCGTCATGTGAACCGAGTCGCCCCATTCCAGTATCCAGCTTAATATGGATTTTCAGTGGATGCTGGACGCTGCCTATCTCAGCTAATGCTTCCAAAACATCCTCATTGTACACATTTAATGTAACATCATACTCCAAAGCTAATGGAATATCACGTTGCGAGGTATAACCCAGCACAAGAATCGGACTGGAAATACCCGCACGACGCAGCTCCAATGCCTCATCCAGGAATGCTACAGCCAAGTAAGTCGCCCCGCATGCCATGACCTCTTTGGCTACTTCAACCGCACCATGTCCATAAGCATCTGCTTTGACGACAGCCATAATTTCTATATTTGCTGGTATTAAACGCCGAAAAGAGAGCAGATTATGTCTTAATGCATCTAACGAAATCTCTACCCATGTCGGACGGTAAAACGAATCCACGTGCATTCACCTTCTTCTAAAGCCAAGAGGGGTACCGAAGCCAAGTTCTGCCCGGTTTCCCCACTCCACTTCGATTGCGACCCTAAAACCGCTAAACTTATGTTAATCGGTTCTCGGAATGCTGTCAATGCTTTGCACGTCTCGCTTACTTACTGCTTTGTCCTAGTACCGCCATCGCTACCTTAATCATTTCATCCTGCGGCAAATCATCGGTAGCTAATTTAAATTCAATGCCTTCGTAAGTCCATTCAAGTGTTTTCTTATCGACTCCAGTCAACACTGCTAGTGTGTAGCCAAGGTCGATAATATCACCTGAAAGAGCTGAAGCTTCTTGCGATTGTGGTTGAGACTCAACCAACGAATAATGATAGGTTCCGGTATAGCGAGATAACACTGCATTTTCTCCGCCGATTTTGATCTGTGTTGTCTCCTGAATTTTTACCCCTTGCGGAATATAAGAAGGCTCGATCATTCCCAGAGCTTGCTTTGCAGCCGGTTGCTTTTCAGAAGAGCCAGCGCTGCTTTTATCGACTTTATTTACATCGGTTTTGCTGTTATCCGTATTTCCCGTTTGAACTTTCTGAGTATCGTCCTGTCCTGCTGTTGGCATTGTGCTCATATTCGAAGTCGTCAAATTACGCTTCATATCAAAAGAATCTTTATCAAACTTAGTACCGAATTCAAATTTTGTAAAATCCACAATGACTCTCACATTGGCATTCGCATCCGAAACTTCTACATGCTGAGGTGCGTAGCTCTTTTTATTCAACCAGATTCTTTGGCGGGATAAGTTAGAGGCGTTCTGATAATTGGCTGTCACATCAAAAACATAAGCTCCGCTATCCGTCGTAAATTGACGATCTTTATCCGCGATAATGCTTTGAACCAAAGATTGGTAGAGATAAACCTGCCCTTGATTATTCGGCCAATCGCTTTGAAAGCGGAAGCTTTTGTTTAAATGCGGCGTTAGTACAAACACCCCTTCGTCATTACGCAAAACAATTTGGGAAATGTCCTTTTTTGCATTCGTCAGCGAAATCCGATAATAATTCGGGTTTTTATACCAAACTTCCACCTGGTACTCCTGTGGTTCCTGCCCCGTCTGAATGATCATCTTGCCGCTGCCTTGATAACTTTCCATTTTACTGACCACTTGATCCAAATCTTTGACAACCGTACCTGCGTTTTTCTTGCCGCAACCGGCCAAAACCACGGATAAACATACTACAAGGGCCACAACCCATATGATCCGGCGCATTTCCCTCATCCCCTCTTTCCCACTAAAATAATTGACTGCTATCATGTCTATGAGGGAACTTGGACATTTATGCAGACTAGCATGACAAGCTGGGAAAGAATATGTTGGCGGGAAAATAACGAAGAATGACAAGCTCGCTCGTGACGGGATTTCTTTTAATGAAGGAACTTGGCGTTGAAATATGCAGTTTGCAGATAGTGCCGTAGCTGCGATAAAGAAGAACTTGTCTTCAAAACGCTTGTCGGAGATGACGGATCTCTTTAGTCGTAGGGACTGAACCTTTTCCAGCGGTTGATTTGCTTTTAAGACGATAACGCTTACAATATAAATAAATCAGGAATCAAAACTTTCGAAATATCCGAGATAGTTGATTGCTGATTGCTTGTGTTAAAAAGATTTTGACAGAATGAAAACGGGGTGTGAAATTTGAAATCGAGGAAGCCGATGACTCTAAGGTGGAAAATCAATCTGCTAGTTTTATTGAATATTACGTTTGTGTTACTGTTGGTCTTATCGGCGTTTTCATATATTATTATTGACAGAAAGTTTGCCGATACTAGTGATCGCGCGCTATTTCTTGCAAGAACAATAGCGAATTTACCGCGAGTGGAGGAAGCGTTTCACGAATCTGATCCCTCTGGTGTCCTTCAACCCTTGGTGGAAAAATTCCGGGTCAACACACAAGCTGAATTTATCGTTATCGCCAATATGAACTTAATTCGATACACCCATCCTAACCCATCGGAAATTGGAAAGGTTTTGGATGGAAAGGACAGCTTCAATGATAATAAAGTGCTGCAGGGACAAGAATTCCGGGCTACAGCTGTAGGAAGTCTCGGCCTTACGGTGAGAGCAAAAACCCCTATTTACGATTCCAATCATCATCAAATTGGACTCGTATCCGTTGGCTTTCTCGTTCAAGATATTTGGAATCAGATCTACTCCATGCTAATCAAAATTGTTGCCATTGGAATGGGGGCTCTTCTCTTTGGGCTTGGTGGGGCGTATCTTTTATCCGGCCACATTAAAAGACAAATATTTAATATGGAACCAAACGAAATCGCATATATCACTCAAGAGCAAGCCGCTATTTTAGATTCTATTCGTGAAGGGATTATTGCCGTCGATAGTGATGGGGAAATTACCACCTGCAACATGGAGGCCAAAAAAATATTGGGTATGGAAAATACGGATTTGCAAGGAAGAAATATTACGTCGATTCTCCCTACATCCCGCTTAATGGAGGTTCTTCAAAAAGGAGTCACCCAAAGGGACGAGCCTATGATTATAGGGAATACTCTTGTTATTACCAATCGAGTGCCGGTATATGTAAAAGGCAAAGAAATAGGTGCTGTGGCTTCTTTTCGCGATAAGCTGCAGCTCGATAAGATCGACGAGCATCTTGCCGACATAGGACAATTTGTGGATTCCTTGCGAAGTCAGCGTCATGAGTTTATGAACAAACTGCATCTGATATCAGGTTTGATCAAACTGAAGGAATACGATATGGTAAATGAGTTGATCGGACAAGTCAATGAGGAACAGCAAGGGATATTGAATTTCTTTCTAAGCCGAATTCATGATCCTGCTATCGTAGGGGTGCTCGTCGGGAAAGTGCATCGGGCAAAGGAGCTAAACATCCAACTGACAGTCGACTCGGAATCGATGATTCCCGATCCATGCCCCCACAGGGAGATTGTGATTACTCTTCTTGGCAATGCGATTGAGAATGCCTTAGATGCTATATCTAGAAATAATACGAACACAGCGCGAAAAATAGAGGTGATCCTCCGCAACGAACCTGATCGTCTTTATATTTCAGTACAGGATACAGGTCCGGGAATTGATGCTAGATTGGGAGACGATATTTTTAAAGACGGAGTCACTACAAAAGGGGCAGGACGAGGATTCGGTTTAGCGCTGCTTTCCCGTTTGGTGACCAACATTGGAGGCAGCTTGTCAATCGCCAGCTCTTCTGCCGGAGCCACATTAAAAGCCAGCTTACCCATTAAGGAGGAGTAAATCATGGCTGAATCTCCTATTCGCGTACTCATTATTGATGATGACTTTATGATTGCCAAGCTGCATAGCAAATATATCGAAACAAGAAAGGGATATGAGTTAGTTGGCATCGCTTTAAATTATGAGCAGGCTCTTTCGCTTATCGTAGAAAGGAAACCCGATCTTCTTCTACTTGATGTTTATATGCCTGATTTTTCCGGTATTGAGCTCGTACGAACCATTCGCACCCGGCAAATACGCTGCGATATTATTCTCATCACAGCCTCCAAAGAACTTGAAATCGTTGAAGAAGGATTTCGATTGGGTGTTTTTGATTATCTGATCAAACCATTTGATTTAGAGCACCTCAAAAACACACTGATCAAATACACGCAATTTAGAAACCGCTTATCTTCTGTGGAGGAACTAAATCAAGAAATTGTGAACGATTTAAAAAATCTTCGCATACCCCACCCGCAATTGCCACAATTCCATAAAGGAATCGATGACAAAACTTTAAATCGTATTAAGAAATATTTAATTGATTTAGAAGAGTTTCAAACTGCAGATGAAATCGCACTGCGTGCGGGGGTCAGCAAAACTACAGTGCGGATCTATATAACTTATCTGGTCAATGAGGGAATTGTCGAGGAATTGCTGCAATACGGTACAATCGGCCGCCCGCAAAAATTATATCGTATAAACAAATAGTTTAATAGCTCCAGCCCACCCCGACCTCATCAGGTCGGGGTGTTTGCATATATAGCGATCAACGTAAGCAATACGATTGTGAAAACCGATTAAAGTGTTTTTATTGTTTTTATGATACTTATAGTTAAAATATTTAACTTTTAAAAAAGTATTGTATACTTCAAATTGTCATTGAAAGCGCTAACTTAAGAAGAATAAAGAACAGAAATGAGGAAATTACATGAGTGCTCTGGAGCAAAAAACTTATACCCCTATGACACACTCCTCTCCGGCCATGATGGAGTTACAAGGAGTGACGAAGGAGTTTATAAAACCATCGGGAGAGGTTCATACCGTCTTAAGGAATATAAATTTAATGATCCCGAAGGGTGAATTCGTATCGATCGTTGGACCTACAGGTTGTGGAAAATCCACTACGTTAAGTTTAATTGCCGGCTTTGAAACGCCTTCGACGGGTCAAGTTCTTATTTCGGGGGAGAAGTTGAAAGGAATCAATTCGCATGCCACATGCGTATTTCAAACCGAAAACGCTTTCCCGTGGAAAACAGTTATAGATAACATTTCTTTAGGGTTACGCCTAAGAGGGGTGAAAAAAGCAGAAGCGAATAACCAAGCTAGACAGTGGATTGCTCGGGTGGGGTTAACAGGTTTTGAAGGACACTATCCGTCTCAACTGTCGGGTGGAATGAGAAAACGGGTCGCTCTGGCACAGAGTTTAATTGTTCAACCGGAAATTCTCCTTATGGATGAGCCGTTTTCTGCTTTGGATGTGCATACACGTCATCTTATGGAAGATGAACTGCTTCGTATTTGGGAAGAAACCTCAGCTTCCGTATTCTTTATCACACATGATTTGGAAGAGGCTATTTCCTTGAGCGATCGAGTAATTGTCCTTACAGCCGGACCGGCTGCTACGATTAAAGGGGATTATCGGATTAACTTGCCAAGACCGCGAAATGTGTCTGAAATCCGTTTTGATCCCGCGTTCATGAAGCTCCATGAACAAATTTGGAATGATTTGAGAAACGAGGTCATGATCAGTTATGCAAACGCAAATAAAACTAACTCCTGAAACTTTGCAAACCGAAGTTTTAGCGCGAAGAAATGAGATGCGTGCGAAAAGACTTAAGCGCAAATTTCGTGATTTAAGCTTACAGATCGGTGTGTTTATTCTCACAGCTGGGACCTGGCAGGTTTTAGCAAATAAAAAAATTATTGATCCTTTCTTTTTTTCCAGCCCACTCGATATTCTGCTTCATATTGTAAAATGGATCGTACATGGAACGAGCCAAGGTCCTCTATATATTCATTTTGTCACTACGTTTGAGGAAACGATTCTCTCTTTTCTATTAGGGGGAATTGCAGGAATAATTTTTGGATATGCCCTGGGAGTGAATGAACTTTTGTCCGTTATTCTCGGACCGTATATCAAGATGTTAAATGCGATTCCGCGTGTTGTGCTCGTCCCTATCTTTATTTTGTGGCTTGGTCTTGGCATGCCATCGAAAGTCGCCTCAGGTTTTGTTCTCGTTTTTTTCATTGTTTTTTTCAATGCCTTCCAAGGGGTACGAGAGGTCGATCGCAGCTTATTGAACAACGCTCGCTTGTTAGGGGCCAATAAACGTCAGTTAGCACAGCATGTTATTATTCCTTCTGCTCTCACTTGGATCTTATCCAGTTTACATTCGAGTTTTGGATTTGCTCTTATCGGTGCAGTCGTTGGAGAATTTATTGGCTCGACCCAAGGTCTTGGATATCTTATTGCTCAAGCGCAAGGGGCTTTTGACACCACAGGGGTTTTTGCAGGAATGGTCATCCTTTCGGTTACAGCTTTAATTGCGGATTGGGGAGTTTCCAAGTTGGAAAAACGATTTATCGCTTGGCGCAACATTCGCCAATAATGATAAAAAATTAATTAAGGGAGGAAACAAGAAATGAAAATGAAAAGAAATATTAGCTTAGGAGTTACCGGTGTGACGGTTTTAGCTATGCTTGTTACAGGTTGTGCAAGCACACAAACTGCAGCGCCTGCACCAAGTCAAGGGGCGGTCCAAAGCAAATCCTCATCAGAGTCACCCAGAGTTTCGATTATGGTCGGAGGGCTGGAGAAGATCATCTACATCCCTTATATGTTGGCAGAGAAGCTTGGCTATTATAAGGATGCAGGAGTTGTCGTAACCCTAGTAGAGGAAAGCGCCGGTCAAGATGCGGAATTAGCATTGCTTGCTGGCCAAGTTGATGGTGCTGGAGGATTTTATGATCATACGCTTGATTTGCAAACCAAAGGAAAATATGTTGAATCTGTAGTCACCATGGCAGATGTACCAGGGGAACAACTGATGGTGTCCAATAAATTGAAGGACAAAGTCAAAACCTTGGCTGATCTAAAAGGGCTAACGATCGGGATAACCGGATTGGGTTCCTCAACGAACATGCTGGCAAGCTATAATGTAGTTAAGGGCGGGAATAAAGAAAGCGATTACAAACCGTTGCCTGTTGGGGCGGGTCAAACCTTGATTGCAGCCATGCAAAATAACCGGATTGACGCAGCTGTCACGAGCGAACCGACTGCCTCCTTACTCAAAGATAGAAATTTAGCTTTCACCTTCGTTGATATGAATTCAAAAGAGGGTACGCAACAAGCGCTAGGCGGTAAATATGCATCGACCAGTCTCTATATGGCAAATGATTATGTAAAAGCACATCCAGACGTAGTTCAAAAATTAACGGACGCTTATGTAAAGACTCTGAAGTGGATGAACACACATACTCCTGAAGAAATTGCTGATAAGGTACCGGAGGAATACTGGGCAGGAGATAAACCTTTGTATATTGAAGCACTCAAAGGTCAGCTGCCAATGTTTACAGCAGATGGTAAAATGCCTGCCGGCGTTCCGGAAAATGTACAAAAAATTCTAGCTGCCTTTAAGCCGGATGTAAAAAATGTAAAGCTTGATCAAACTTTTACGAACGATTTTGTTGATAAAGCAAATGCCTCAGCAAAGTAACGAACATTGAAGATTAAAAGAAGATTAGGTTCAGTTTATAGAACTGGATCTTCTTTTTTTCAATCCTACGGAGAAGGAAAGGTAACTATGGCACAAACAAGTATCATTTTACGAGTTGAGTTATATCATGACAAGGTTACTTTTGGTGACGTTGCTGGTGTCATAAGTCATGCTGGTGGCGATATAACTTCCATTGACGTCATTCGTCCAGGAAAAGAATCTTCTATAAGAGATATAACAGTCGATATAATGGAATCAGCTGAAGGACAAATTGTAGAATCACTGAAACAACATGAGGGAATTAAAGTAATCAATGTCTCAGATCGTACGTTTCTTGTTCATCTGGGCGGAAAAATCGAAATAAACCCGCGTCTGCCCATTAAGAATCGTGATGATTTATCTCGAGTGTATACACCGGGTGTAGCGCGGATTTGCAAGGCCATTCATGAACAACCAGAAAAGGCATTTTCCTTAAGTATCAAACGAAATACGGTTGCTGTTATCTCTGACGGTACGGCTGTTCTTGGACTTGGTGATATTGGGCCGCTGGCCGCTGCACCAGTAATGGAAGGGAAGGCGATGTTATTTAAACAACTCGCTAATGTCGATGCTTTTCCAATTTGTTTGGATACCAAAGATACGGAAGAAATTATTCGTACGATTAAAATTATAAGCCCCATATTCGGTGGTATAAATTTGGAAGATATCAGTTCCCCGCGTTGTTTCGAAATTGAGACAAGGCTTGTACAAGAATTAGATATTCCTGTTTTTCATGACGACCAGCACGGTACAGCCATTGTAGTGATTGCCGGACTTCTGAATGCTCTTAAGGTAGTGGGTAAGAATATGGAATCTATTCGTGTGATTGTTAATGGGATAGGTGCAGCAGGCGTATCGATTTGTAAAATGCTGATCAATGCCGGCGTCACTCGCTTGGTTCCCGTAGACCTTGAAGGAGCCATTGTTAGAGGGGGGAAGTATTCGCAGCCTATGTGGCAATGGCTTGCTGAACAACCACAAGTGGAATCAATAGCGGGTAGCTTAAATGACTTGATTAAAGGTGCTGATGTGTTCATAGGTGTTTCGCAAGGAGGTGTGTTAAAAATCGAGGCTGTAAAACAGATGGCTGCGGATCGCATTGTGTTCGCAATGGCTAACCCACATCCGGAAATCGATCCGGATGAAGCATTACCGCACGTTCGGGTGTTCGCGACTGGACGCAGTGACTATCCTAATCAAATCAACAATGTTCTAGTATTTCCAGGGATCTTCCGAGGAGCGCTTGATTGTCGAGCAAGCCAAATAAATGAACCGATGAAGCTGGCCGCTTCCAAAGCCATAGCATCAGTTGTAACAGAATCCGAATTAAACGAGAACTATATCATCCCTAGTATTTTTAATGAGCAGGTTGTCGCTAAAGTGCGCAATGCGATTATCGAAGCTGCGATACTTACAGGCACCGCACGCAGAATCCCAAAAGATTTTCGGTGAAACGCTATGAATTCTCCCAGTACAGTTTCAATTTTCTTATCAACCCGTGTTTGCTGTCGGACAGACACCCGGCAGCTATAGTGGTTAAGCGTCTAACTATTGATTACGTTTGTTTACCAACTGCTCCTTCGCAAGACGAATCATCTCGCGAACCATTGCCCCGCCAATCTTCCCACCAACTTGTCCTACACTTTCTGTCGTTAAATTGCCATTGTTATTTGGCTTCAGAGGCACCCCTAGTTCACTCGCCACTTCGTATTTCACATCATCTGGTTTATTAGGGTTAACAGCATACCCTTCGCGCTGCATTACAACAGCTTTAAAGGCATCTAATCCTTGCTCTGCTCCGGGTACCAAAAGTCGTCTTCATTCAACTACAACTACAACTACAACTACAACTGCAAAAGTACAACTTGTTTGATCGATTTTCCTGTATTTCATAGTTTTACCTGCAATAATACAGTTAATTCACCTTATATTCAGCGATATTCGCTAAAATAAGGACATATTATCATATTCAACTGTATATTTGCAGGTAAATAGATCAAAAACCCGTTTCTATTCAAATTTACCTGTATAAATGCATTTAGATCACCTTTCCACTTCCTCGGACTGGTTGCAAAGGCGGATTGCGCATCTAGTAGCTAACCCAAATGCATTTACAACACCTTTTCAATTTCCTCTAACTGGCTGCAAAGGCCTATGACGATTGCACACTCTGTTAACTAACCTAATACCCTTCTATTTCATCAAAGCTCTTCCGCACCAGTTCGTACTGTAGAATCTTGATGCCTTTTCCACACGGCAACGGACGTAACCAGCCTTTGACGCAGAGATCTTGCAGATATTTTACCGAGGTTCTAAAGTTGACAGCAAAATGAGCTTCCACATCTTTTGGACGAATCGGTCGCGCAAGCTGAAAAGCAAGCAGAATCAGCTCTTTTCCAGCAAGACCCACTGGATTCACAGGCGTTTGCTCGGGTTTATAACGGCTAAGCAGCACACGTAAAAGGGTGATGCACAGATCAGGACGATGAGCGACATCATCATAAGCAAAAGATACAACCCGAAACCCTAACCCCTGTAGAAACGTTTCCCGATTCAGCTCATCACAGTAGCGATTGCGATCCATATCTCGCACATGCGAGTCGTATCCTTTAATCTCCCAGATCATTTTCACATGTCCCGGCATCCAGGCAAAATCCGCAAAGTATGATCTTCTCCGCCAATCCAGTACCTCGTATTCCGGATGCAGCTGATTCAAATGACCCTGAAGCGGCCACCAAACATTTTGCAAAAATAATATTTCCCCATGCTGATGCCCTCGTTCCAACCGTCCTTTCCGTTCGCCTGTCCTTCGTTCGAGATGAGAATGAAGCCACTCCTTATGCGCATCTGCAAAATCCACTTTTCCATCCCTCCCTATCGTCAATAAAAAAACGCCCCTAATCCATCGGATGATGGGTAGGGACGTTCTTCGTCACTTTAGATTTATTATAGCCTATTACGGTAAGACAGACCAGACATTCAATATGAAAATCTTTCGCTTGAGACTGTGGGCAACTTTACGAAACTGACCGTAGTCAACGATCAATGGTCGGAGAACCATCCTTCTCGTGTCCATACGGAGAATAATTGGCCTTTCATACTGAGCAATATCAAGACTTTTGCCGAGACCGGTAATACATTGGACCCCGGCTGGTAAGGGAAAACTGCTGCATCTTCTGATCTGCTTTCATTTTATAAAAATGCTAGATTTTATTGTCAAAATAGATTATTATTAGTTCAAGTACACGACAAAGGCAAACTTATCGAAAGATAAGGACGCAAAATTGCAGACCTAAGGGTTGATATACCGATGGTGGCTGGATTACCGAAGCAAAGGAATGTATTTGCACTATATAAATCATCCTAGCTTCTTTTGAAGCAGGGTGATTTTTTGCTTTTCGCAGCTCGCAGGAAACGTGCATTCACGAAATAGAAGGACCGGATCAAATCTTAAGGAGGAGTTTCCCTTTATGCAATGTGCCAAATACGAAGATCTCGTTGGAAAAAGGCTGCTTCAAAATATTATAAACTCCAATGGAATGATGCTGATTCCCAACGAAACGATCCTGACAGAGAATCATGTCGAAAAACTGGAAAAATTCAAGATCGATATCTTCGATATTCATGTGGAAATAGTGCAATTAGTGGAATTAGTGGAACAGAAGGAAGAGCAAGCTGCAGCAGCAGAGCCTGAAATGAAGGTATTAGTGAAATCTGCAAAGGCCAGTGCCAGAGGGTTGGTTAAACAGACGAATGCCACGCTGCAGGGAATTGAAAACTTTATCAAAAATACCGGTAAGATTCCAATAACGGATGTGGAAGAAATCTTGTTGCCGACAATCATGGAAGCGACTCAAAATCAGAATATATATAAACTCTTTGCCGAATTAAAAGCGGAAGGAGATTATCGTTTCAAGCATAGTATCGGGGTTGCCTATATTGCCGCCCTGCTTGGGCGTTCAATAAAACTGAGCGAGCAGGAAATAGTCCTGCTTACTACAGCTGCAAGTCTTTGCGACATCGGCTCAATAAAGCTCCCCGCTTCTTTACTGCATAAAAATACGGAGCTGAAGCCTGACGAATATGAACTGATGAAGCAGCATACTATTTTGGGATATGAGCTGTTGAAAGAGTCGGACCTTGACCACCGTATTGCGCTAGTAGCCCTGCAGCATCATGAAAGGGAGGATGGAAGCGGGTATCCCCATAAATTAATAGGAGAGAAAATTCATCTGTTCAGTAAAATAATCGCATTCGCGGACGTGTACGTGGCCATGACATCCGAACGCCCTCAACGCTCACCGTTGCCATTTTATCAGGTTATTAATAAACTTTACGGGGATATCATGGCGAGCCGTTTCGATTCACGGATCGGTTTGACATTTCTCAACCTGCTAATGTCCGCCCAAGTTGGGAGCGATATCATTTTATCTAACGGCAAAAGAGGAAAGATCGTTCTCATTCATGTGAATGATCCGGCAAGTCCATTAATTTCCGTCGAAGCTGAATTCATTGATTTAAGCAAAACAAAATCAATCCATATCATGGAAATTATCGGATAACGATCGAGACATTCCCTAGTAAATATGGAGTAAGCAGTCTAAGCTGGTTCTTCAGTTGAGGCTGCTTTTTTGTTATTCTGTCCTTTTTGTCAATTCACTTTTTATTGCTACCTTAACCACAACCAAATCACAGATAAAATACAAGCCCAGATAAACAAGCTAAAGAGAAGGCCGAATGCAATTCCTTTACCAATCGCATGAGGATTCTCCTCATTACGTTCCTCTTGATTGGACATATTCATTCCTCCCCGCAACGAAAATCGCTTATAAAATGCATTATGCAACCATTTCGCCAAAATTATACGTCGTTAGGTCTTTATAGACGTCCGATTTTTTTCTATAATAGTATGATAAGAAAACATAAAGGAGACTAACTGAATGAATATATCGACTGCTGTCATCGGCACTATTTTTATTGATTGCAAAGGATTTGCTCAGCACAATTATCAAGCCGATTCACGCAATTTGGGTAGTATTCAATTTGTCCATGGAGGCGTGGGCAGAAATGTAGCAGAAAATTTGGCTCACCTCCAAATTCCTACTGCTTTTATTAGTACGGTGGATCAATCAGGTATTGGAGATGAAGTGGTTACCCGACTGAAGCAGGCTGAAGTAAATACGGATCACATACATAAAGCCGCATCCAACGGAATGGGGATGTGGCTAGCCATTATGGACGAGCATGGAAATTTGGCCGGATCGATCTCACAAATGCCTGAATTAAGCCATCTAGGCGGATTATTGGACAAGCAGGGTGAAATGATTATTCAACGATCCTCGCATATTGCATTAGAATTGGACCTGAATGAACAAATCTCACGCCAGGTGCTTCTACTTGCCCATAAACATGGCAAGCCCGTTTATGGGATTCCCGGAAATCTGGATGTGATCCTAAATCACCCTGATCTGCTCGATAGCTTGGAATGCTTTATATGCAACCATTATGAAGCTGAAAAGCTGCTGCTCCATGACATAAACGAGCTTGCACCAGAAGCGATTATTCCTTTATTAATCAAATATGTGGATGCGCTTAAGCTGCGAGCTATGGTCATTACGCTTGGCGCAAATGGTTCTGTATTTTATGATTCAAAAACCCAAGAATCAGGTTTCCAACCGGTCTATCCAGTTAAGTTGATCGATTCAAGCGGTGCTGGAGACGCCTTCTTTTCGGGTACGGTCATGGGGCTCATTCGTGGGGTTTCAATTGCGGAAGCCGTCCAATACGGCACCAAGGTAGCTGGATGGACCATTGAATCAGCGGAAAATACATGTTCAGATTTATATAACAAAATGAAAAAAGAGACTTTAGCATCCAATGAGCTAAAGTCTCTAGTTAAGTTTACTTAATGTCCTATCATCATGGCTGGATTAGGCTCTTGCGCTCCGCCATCCCCTTCATCCTCCGGCTGCTTCTTCGGCTTGCGCAATGTAAAGCTGAGGAGACCTCCGAGGATGGCAATCACTGTTGCAATTAAGAATGTATCTCCATAACCGGCTACAGAAGCTTTGAGCGGGTTGGTTATTTGAGCAGTATGATGTAATATTCTTGATGTTAAATAGCCAGTCAAACCTGCAACTGCAAAAGATAGCACAACCTGCTGAGCGGCTGTCGTTAGTGGCGTTACTCGAGTAACAAGCTTCTTGGGAACGGATTGAAGCACATGTGTATTAATCGCCATCATGGATAAGC
>JAQBPR010000040.1 GCA_028287395.1 Bacilli bacterium | reverse complement strand
TCTTAAGAAAAACAAAGAACTACCTCAAGAGATTTTGATGAGGCAGGTCAAATATTTAAATAATATGATCGAACAGGATCATCGATTTATAAAGAAAAGGATAAATCCAATGCTTGGTTTTAAATCAATTGAAACTGCAAAGAAAACGATTCAAGGCATTGAAACGATGCATATTATAAAAAAGGTGCATGTCAAAATGAAAAATTTGTCTGCCCCTATTAACGTTCAACTCTTCAATCAATTATTCGGCGTGATAGCATAAAAAATAATTTCACGATACATGTTGTTAGTGTTTATTTATTTCTTGCACCAGAACCCCTTTCTTTGACCAAACCATTTATAGAGGTTTTTGGCGATCCAATCATAGATGGGGTCCATAATAGACCTCGGAATGATATTAAAA
Source organism: Bacilli bacterium (assembly GCA_028287395.1). Taxonomy (GTDB): domain Bacteria; phylum Bacillota; class Bacilli; order Paenibacillales; family NBRC-103111; genus Paenibacillus_AC. The sequence continues at coordinate 12,872 of JAQBPR010000040.1, read as the reverse complement.
ACAGATAAGAGCTGCCACAAGCCTGTTAATTGCTGCACCAATAATAATACAGCCGTTGATTTGGTATATAGATCTTCCCTTTTCGAATCAAGATTACTGTATTGATTTCGTTTGTATAAAGATGGTACTGTTCTAGTAGAAGCTCTCCAGCATCGGATTGTAAAGCATTAAAATAATAATACTGCTTAGGATCATGCATCAGAGAAGCCCAGTGATGGGTTCCCCGAGTGCTAAACTCTTTTTAGTCGAAGCAATTTGCTGTCAAAGTCGCCGGTTAGCTTAATGTTCAAACCTACATGCATCAAATTCTTGCCTTTATAATGCAACGTCTCTTCAAGTCCATCTACTTGATAATCAGCATCCGGTATTAAACCTTGCAGACATACTCTCGGCAAATCGGCTCCAAGTTGCTGCGCATGCAAGAAGATAAACACAACTGCTGCACTACCGTCTTTACTTAGATATTGCACGGCCGCGAAATTCGAATCTCGCAATGAATGCAAGCGATAGAGGTCACCTGCTAAAACAACCGGTCTGATCTCCTTATATAGCTGAATATAGGTTGCTGCCTCTGCAACCTCCTCTTTCGACCAATGATTTAAATTTGCTCCTATCCCTAATCCGCCCATCATTGCACTGTGAAAGCGAAAGGCTAACGAAAGCTCTCTACCATTAAAGCTATGCGGCGACTCCGTAACCCAACACATCATGACATGAGGACTGTACACATACGAGAAGCCTTCCTGAATGCTTAACCGATCGAAGGCATCGGTATTATCACTTGGCCAGACTTGATCCGCATAACGAAGAATGCCGAAGTCAATTCGCGATCCCCCGCCTGCGCATGATTCAAATTCGACATGGGGAAATCTTACTCTCAGCTCAGCCCATATCTCGTATATACCCTGCACATGTCGAATCCATATGGCCTGGTGCGAATTCTGGGAATCATGCCCGGTTCCAGGCTCCGTAATCGTACGGTTTATATCCCATTTAATAAATGAGATTTTGTAGTTGCTCAACAATTCCGTCATGAAATCCAAGATAAATTGTTTGACTTCAGGTTTACCCAGGTTCAACATAAATTCATTTCTCAGCTGCGTCCCTTCACGTGTTGGAAATTGATAAATCCAATCCGGATGCTTTCTGTACAGCTCACTATCTGGATTTACCGCTTCAGGCTCTACCCAAATGCCAAAATCCATCCCCAAGCTCGACACTTCATCAATCAATTCTTGAAGTCCGTTAGGAAATTTTTGCGGGTTAACATACCAATCGCCCAGTCCGGCTTTATCGCTGTTCCTGCCGTCAAACCAGCCGTCATCTACAACAAACAGCTCTACACCCATTTTAGCGGCTGATCGCGCAAGCTCCTTTTGTCCTGCTGCATTCACATCGAAATAAGTAGCTTCCCATGAATTGTACAGCACTCTTCGATGTGCGCGGGGAGGAAGAATATGCTCCCTTAGGTAGTTATGCAGCTTTCTGCTCATGTCGCCAAAACCAAACGAGGTAAAGCCTCCTATAAAGGAAGGAGAGATTATCGATTCTTCCCCAGGCAATGTAAACCAATTATCATAATCATTTATCCCGCCAACCACTCGAACATGATTAAAATTGGTTTTCTCCAGCACGATTTTCCAATTCCCGCTCCAGCCCAATGCACCAAACCAGACCCTGCCGGAAGTTTCTCCCGCTTTACCATTATCGATTGCAAACCAAGGATTAGCATGCGGTCCTGTAAAACCTCTGCGCGATTCAATTGTTTTCTTACCTTCGGACAATTGGGTCTCGCGCAGCTGGAATTCCCCAGCCCATCTTCCTGAAACATGCGTTAGCCGATAATCAGGAAGAACAGGCAATGACCATGCTGCAGACATCATTTGTTCAATAACGATTTCATCCTTAGCTAAATTCAATATCTCGACAAACCGTTCAATTAAATCAAGCTCCTCGATCACCTTGTAATGCATTTGGACTCGAATATCATAATGAACATCTTTAAGTGTTATAACTAAAGTCTCCGTATAGGGAGCTTGTTCCTCCCGCTTGATTTTATAACCGATATATTTCATTTTTAAATCTCGCACACCATCGTAAAACCGAACCTTCAGGCATGGTTCAACATAGCTAGCACCACCTGAGCAGCCATATTCCTCTGAAGCTCTTTCAACTTCAATGTCAAATGAGCTGTGATGGCGGCTTTTTAGCAAATAGGCACACTCCCGCCCTTCCACGGCTTCTCCCCAGTGAAGCGTCTGCACAATTCCCTTTTCATTAATACCGAAAATATAGGAAGTACTCCCCATTTGTATTTCAAATAGCTGTAAATCTTCATGAAAAGTGATCGACAAGCTAAACACCCTCTTTTAAATTATTAACTTACCCTTTGATTGCACCTGCCGTAATGCCCTTGACGATAAATTTCTGCATCAGCAGGAAAAAGATAACGATGGGAAACATGCCCAATACAGCGTAAGCAAAAGCCAGGTTTAACTCGCTGCTGAACTGACCAAAGAAATAATATTGCTGCAACGGTATCGTGCGGAATTTGTCCTTTTGTAGAAAAAGCAGCGGCAGCAGGAAATCATTCCAGATATAAAGTGCGTTCAAAACCATAACTGTAGAGGTTATTGGCTTTAATAATGGAAAAATAATTCTGAAAAAGATACCTGGTGTCGAACAGCCATCTATTTTGGCAGCCTCTTCAATCTCCCTTGAGATCGTCTTAATAAAACCGACATATAAAAATACAGCTGTCTGCACGCCAAACCCGCCGTAAAGCACGATGATGCCCCAGTGTGTGTTAATCATATGCAGCGTTTTTCCTAGTTTATACAAAGGTAACATTGTAACTTGAAAAGGGACCATAATACCAGCCAAAAATAGCAAAAATACAAATTGATAATACCAGCCTTTTTTGCGGGCAATCGAATATCCAGCAAGTCCTGATACGGCAACAATCAATAAAACGGCACTGACGGTAATAATTAAACTATTGGTTAGTCCTCTAAGGTAATGTGAGGTCTTCCAGGCATTAATAAAATTATCCAAATGCAATCCGTGCGGAAGTCCATAGAAAGATATAAATGATTCCCGAGTGGTTTTCAGCGACATGAGAATAGCAACATAGAACGGAAGTAGAAAAAATAGCGCAAGAAGCAAGATAATCACGAATACGATGGCATGTGTCTTTTTCACTATAGTTCAACTTCCCTTCTTCTAAAAATCCCTAGCTGAATCAATGTAACCAATACGAGCACCAGGAAGAAAATCATCGATAATGCAGCTCCATATCCGCCTTGAAAAGAAATATAGGCAACCCGGTAAATAAACGTACTTAGCACTTCTGTGGAAAAGCCCGGGCCTCCTCTGGTTGTTATGTACACCAAATCAAATACCTTAAGCGATCCGGTCAAAACCAATAATGCATTAATGGTGATAGATGGCGCGATTAATGGCAGGGTCACATGCCAGAATTTATATATGGTCCCAGCACCATCGATTTCAGCGCTCTCGAGCAATTCACCGGGAATATTCTGCAATCCTGCAATGTAGATGATCATTGGTGCTCCAATACCTTGCCAAACAGCAATGATTATTAAACCCCATAGTGCATAATCCGGATTACCCAGAGGACTTGTCACATTGTCAAAACCAAAAAACTTCATTAAATTAGGCAAGCCTTTGCTGTAATTATTACTCCAAATAAACCCAGACAATACAACCGATATTACACTTGGCAGGAAGAAAATGGTGCGGAATAAGTTCCTAAATTTCAGAAATGAATCTAATACCAAAGCAAACAACAAAGATATAACATTGACCAAAATCGTCAAAATAATCGCAAATTTAAAAGTATGAGTTAAAGCTCCCCAAAATTGTGGATCATCTAATGCATGAGTATAATTGTCCCAGCCAATATACTTCAATTTATTTGAAACTCCATCCCAATTAGTGAAAGAGTACTTTACACCAAATATTAGGGGAAGTACAACCGCCAAAATAAATAACGCCAAGCCTGGAATTGTAAATAAAACAAACCAAGCCTCAGCCCGCCATATACGTTTAAAAGCTTTCATAATTTCGTCCTTTCTTAACAAGATGAAATTAGGAGCCCACCAGACGAGGGATTCAAATAAACGTCTGGCAGGCTCCTATTCTGTTGTATTAAACGCTGTTTCTTATTTATGATTCTTAGCTACCCAATTATCCATGTCCTTTATAAGCTCATCTGCTGTCATTTTGTTAAAAAAGAAATTTTGTAAATCCTGGGTAAATTGAGTGTTCCATGCAATACTTGTCTTAGCCAAGTAAACTTGAGAATTATAGATTTGACCTCCATCGATATATGGCTTCAGATCATCTACCGCAGGAGCAAGATTTGTTTTTGCGCCTTTGTTAAAGCTCAATGTTTTAACGTTATCTACCCACAGGTCTCCAGCCTCTTTAGTTCCCATGTAATTAAGGAATTTCAATGCCGCTTCTTTATGTGTCGATTTGCTGCTGATTGCCAATGAAGCATCTGGATTGAATTCCAGCTTGTTTTTGTTAACATCATTACTGAAAGGGTACGGGAAGTAGCCCATGCCGGTATTATACAGATCGGGATTCTTTTTCTGAATGTCCGCTAAAGGCCATGTACCCACATACATCATAGCTGCTTCTTCTTTTGCAAATAAATCAACAGCACTGTTATAATCCACGCCCAGCTGATCTTTATTGCCATATTCAAAATATTGTTTAGCGTGATCAAGAGTAACCTTCACAGCCGGGTTATCGGCAAATTTAGATTTTCCTGTTTCCAGCTTTTCAAAGAAGTCTGGCATATTAGCGATAAGCGCCGTATTACTTGGCAAATCACGAGTATCCCACATATCAAGCGGCCAAGTATCTTTCCAACCTAATGCAAACGGAGTTTTACCGGAATCCTTGATTTTTTTCGCCGCTGCCATCAAAGCATCAAAGGTTCTAGGAATTTCAATACCCAAATCTTTAAAGATTTTTTTATTATAGAATACAGCGATGGGTCCACTGTTTAATGGCATAATATAATTTTTACCTTCAGTCGCTTGATCCGCAAGCACGGAGGCATCAAAGTGCTCCTTCAAAAACGCTTGACCTGTAAGATCTTCCAAATAACCGCCATCTACCAACAATTTTGTTTGACTGCCCGAGTTGACGGTGAATACATCAATTACGTCGCCACTAGCCATTTTTGTTTTTAAAAGCGTTTGATAATCATCAAATTTGACAGGCTGTACTTCTACTGTAATATTGGGATTCTCTTTGTGAAATTGATCAACGATTTTTTGAATGCCATCGGTTGCATCACTCTTGAAATGCATGAAGGAAATTGTTACTGGCTTATCATCTGCTGGAGCAACTGTTGCTGCTGCTTTCCCATCTGATGTTGCAACTGGTGCTGTTGATTCAGTAGGAGCTTTGCTGCTTCCACATGCTGCAAGTAAAGACATAAGAAGGATCGTACATATTGCAAGACTTATTCGTTTTTTCATACTTATTCCCCTTTTCTCTTCTTAGATAGAAGAAATTAATTTTCCTCTATTTCTAATATTAGCGGCACTTAGAGCAAACCGTAATACAAAATCTTGTGAAATCCATGTTCATTTTTTTGTAATCTGCATTGTGCCTTCCTGTGCTTCCCGATATTCTGATGGCGTTTTTCCCGTAAATTTTTTAAACACTTGGCTGAAATATCTTTGGTTTTCATACCCCGTCAATTCAGCGATTTCATTGACTTTTTGTTCCGTATTGTTCAGAAGCTCACAGGCTTTCTCCATACGGAGCCGAGTCACATATTCAATAAAGTTTTCGTTCGTTACAGCCTTGAACAGCTTGCTGAAGTAACTGGGTTCAATATGAAACCGCGTGGAAACATCCACTAAGCTAATCTCTTCAAAATAATGCTTCTGCAGAAATGCTGTAATTTCTTGTACAGGAAATGAAGAGTCATGATTGCCTATTTGAAAGAAAGTATCTGCAATCATTGCATTTAATTTACGGATATAAAGCATGAATTCATCCATCTCCATCATATATTGCAGAGTATGGTAATCAAATAAGGTTTGATTCAATACCGGTATTTCCTTCATACCGCCGGCAACCGCTTCAGCCAATTGGGTGTATGTATAATAAACATCTTGGATAAGAAGATCCTTATTCCCTTTGATCCGATTAATTACCTGTTCGAGTAAACCTTTTATTACTTTCTCATTCTTATTCACTATAGCCTGTTTCACTGCATTCAGATCAAAAGTAGTTAAAATCTCAATATGGGGAACTGCTGCTTCTGAATCAGCCATAGAAATCGACAATCCCGTCTCATGAAATTTATTCAGCCATAATTGTTTTAGGGCTCGTTCAAATGCGCTTGGCAAAGTTTCTATTTTCTCATAGATCCGACTAATTCCGACTACTACATCCACCTTTAACGTATTGTGAACTGCTTGCTGAAACTCACGAAAAATCTGTTTAATGGTTAAAGAATCGTAATAAACCGCAGGCATAATGAAACATAATTTCATCCTGTCATCAGCCTTATAGACTAGCGGCGCTTCAATTGCGATGATTTCAGTCCAAATATTCTCTAGACTGAACATAAACAAGTCGGCGTTGCCATGAAACTTATTTTCTGACACAGCCTTAAATTGCCGAAAAGTAATTATCGCTATGCGATACTGATTGAAATATTGGGTAATTTTAAACTCTTCCGCATGCTTGGTTATATCGGAATTGTTTACTATGCGTTCATAGGAAACATGCTGGAGAAATACTTCCTGCTTTAACTTCAAAGAGGTGCTTGCGTGATGCTTTTGCTGCCGAAGATCGCCATCCTTCTCAAGGGCTTCAATCGCTTTTGCGATCGCTTTATTTAAATCCAGAATAGAAACCGGTTTTAACACATAGTCACAAACCTGATAGGTTAGCGCTGCCTTTAAATATTCGAATTCGGAATATCCGCTAATCACAATTACCTTGATTTCTTTGTGTAAGGCATAAAGCTTTTCCAAAAAGGCTTTGCCATCCATGACTGGCATATTCATATCGGTTACAACAATGTCTGGCTTGCTGATTTGAATTAGCTGCAGCGCCTCTTCCCCATGCTTGGCCTCTGCGGCTACCTCCACAATTGTCGACAGTTCATCAATTAATTTACGAATCGATTTTCTTCCCCATTGCTCATCGTCGACCACCATCACTTTATACATCTTCCGTTCCCCGCTTCTCGTATGGAATCGTTATAAACACAGTGGTCCCTTGACCATAGCAGCTATCAATATGGATGCCATACTGTGGTCCATACACCATCCTTAAACGCTCATGTACATTTTTCAAGCCAATGGATATGCCTGAATAAACACTTAATGTCTTTTGATTCAATATCTTAAGTAATTCCCATAAAAAATAGGGTTCAATTCCAGGTCCATCGTCATTAACAGCGATAATAATGTCGTCTGCATCCCTTACTGCTGACACGAGAATGTGCAGCTGGGTATTGACAGTTTTCCCTAAGGCATGAATAATGGCATTCTCAATAATTGGTTGTAAAACAAAGCGTATCATCTGGCTATCCATAAGCTCTTCGGCTACATCGATCTTCGTTTGTAAAAACTCCTCGAACCGAATCTTTTGAATATATAAATAATTATTGACATGAAGCAGCTCCAAGCCTAATGTGGATTCCTTGTTGCCTTCATAGAAGCTATACCGAAACATGTCTCCGAGTGCACTGCACATATCATGAATTTCGTAATCTCCATTCAGAACTGCTTTTCCGCCAATAGTTTGCAGGGTATTATATAGAAAATGAGGATTAATCTGCGTTTGCAAGGCTATAATCTGTGCCTCTTTATTTCGTAATTTCGTTTCATATTCCGATTCAATTAATTCGCTGATTTTTTGTGTCATGAAATTAAAATTCCGCGATAGCTCTGTAAGTTCATCCTGCCTATTATTTACTTTTAAAGCTACAGAAAAATTCCCGTTACGTACGGCTTTCATGGATTTTCCTAAAAGCTGAATCGGCTTGGTGATATATTGATGCGACAGTAATGAAAATAAGTAGATAAATAAGATCACTACAAAAAGGATAAGCAAAGTGAGATTGAGCATATATTTGCGATTCTTATTCAATTCAGTGCTGGGATAGACAATGTTTAGTTGGATGTTGCCATGATCCAGATAAGCTGTACTAATTAATTCCGTGTGGTGATTATCAATGTTCATTTCAGGCTTGAGCTGGCTAATGGGAAAATAAGGAACGGAGTAGCTATTGATATTTTGATCGTAATCTTTGTTTGTCTGATAAAATTTTTCTCCATTTGAGTTTTGCATGATTATTACATTCGGAGTCCGATTATATTTTTCAACGATCTTCTGAAGATTCTTGCTTTGGATGTAAAATAACACCGTTCCGATTTTGTCCTTGTAATAAGGATTGTAAATCGTGATACCATAAACAAAAAGCGGCTGACTCAAGCTTTGTTCATTATAAGTAAACATAAAGGTATGCTGGAAAGGCAAATTCAGAATCTCATCCGAATGAGGAACGGTTTTATCCAGGTGAAGGGAATCGTAAAGACTGGCTCTGGACCAGCTATCTTGAATGGTATTATTCTTACCGTATAAAATGATTTTAACTATGTCTGCATTTTGACTCTGCATTAACCGCAAATAATTTTTGACGCTTGTCCTCACATTAATCATATCGGCGCTGTTGTAGTCGCTTCCGTTTTCCATGAGCTCATAAACGCTTTTATATCCTTCCCCATACACTTGAAGTGCCGAATAAGAAAGACTGCTGAAATACTTGTCTAAGTAGTCTGTTAAATAATCCGTATTCTGTTCTGCGTTTCGAACCATCGTTTTCTCCAGTAATTGCGTACTCGTTTTATAGAATAAAAAGGCTAACAGGATTAGCGGAATCATCGACACGACAACGCTAATCCAGACAATTTTCGTTTTTATACTTCGGTTTAAGAAAAGCTTAATCATATGCCCGCCCCCCCGATTTTTTCTTGTTTAGTATACCAGGCTTTTTGCATAAAGGGGTTGGTACTAAAGTGAAATGCTCCACCTTTCATTATACTTCTCACAATTCAATAAACAATCTAATAATTTGTGTGATTGATGTTCATTTTTTTGTGAGCTACGTCAGTCACCCGAATTGTAGTTCCAAAAACCACTCATAGGTCCCATAGGCGTCAACGCTCATTACCTTATCTGCTCGAATCGCATAGCTTAAATCATCCAGTATCCCCGTTGCAGGTTCGATTGCGAAGTGATGATAACCGCCATATCCACCGTAATTTGCCCAAATCGCAAGATAAGGTACTTTGTCTGGAGGAAACTTAATCGTAAGCATTTCACCTGTTTCAGGATCACTTAAAGCCGCAAAGCCCTCTGTCAGCTTACCGACAAAATAATACTTTTCCGCAAAATTAGACTGCTTCGATTCGATAAAGCTAAGATCTATTGTGCCGTTTGATGTTTCGACTTGTGGCCACGCTTGCCGATCCTCAAAGACACCTAATCTTTGGTGCTCTGAATATGAAATCATAATTTGATCGAGATCCTGGGGTACGTGTAGCCGCATCCCTTCACGCACATTAAAAAGCGGGTGTGCTGCCCACAGAAACGGAAATGAGGCATCTGATCGATTTCTAAGCTTATAGTCTATGCGTAAGATTTCTGGATAAGTAAAAGAATACTGCTTCTCTAATGTATACGGGAATTCCACACCGTCCACTGTGCAACGAAGGCCTTCTGATGTAATCTTATCAGACCAAGAAAGCGACCATACCTCACCATGGTCTGGGATGACTGTTCCTTCCCATGGACCAATCGGATATTGGCAAGCATTGATTCCAGGAAACATTTCATCCCAGCCGCTTTCATCACCTTCACCAAAGGAAGAACCATACCCTTGATTTCCGAGCGGCTTACCACTTTGCCAGAGCCATTCACGATTCGTCCTTCGATCCAACAAAGAGACGCCTTTACTGCCCAGTGATGGAATCACACAGAAGCTTATGAATTCCGTCTCACCGATCCAAGCATTATAACCGTCCCTTATCGTCTTAGTCCATTGATCCATACACTCTCCCGCTTCCCTTTAAATCTTTTTGACATTTCTTTCAAGACTCAACATAATAGCAATATGGAAACGATAAAAAAACAAGAAGGCTTTATTGCGCAAAAATTATTTGTTCTACCACAAACCATGCTAGAGGAATTGCCCCAACACCCACTCATGCGATCATTATATATGACCGATATGGGTCATTTTCCTTTTGCTCATTTTCATTATAGAGAACGTCCTGAAGGCTGCAGTTCGCATATCCTCATTTACTGTTCCGGCGGAAGTGGTTGGTTCTCCATTGATGGCCAACGCAGAATAGCTGTTCACCAAGGGGTTCTAATCGTGATCCCTGCAAACACCTCTCATATTTATGCCTCTGACGATAAGAATCCTTGGAGTATCTATTGGCTTCATATGAAAGGTTCGGACGTCTTTACTTACTTGGGAGACTCGGCCAAAGTACAGCCACTTCCAATATCTGCAGAAAAATCGATCGGCATAGTAAAGCTTTTTCAAGAATGCTTTCATATTCTGGAAAAAGGGTATTCCCTCAACAATCTCATTTATGTTTCTCAAATTTTAGGTCATCTGCTTAGCTTAATCTTCGTATATCAGGGCCAACAGCCAATCTCAGTAGATCCTAATAGTTTCACCATTGATCGTGCGATTCAAGTCATGATTGATCGCTTGGATTCAACCCTCACTTTGAATGATCTCACTGAACAAGTGAACCTGTCTAAACCGCATTTGATCCATCTGTTCAAAAAACATACAGGTTATTCGCCGATCGACTATTATCTGCGGTTAAAAATCCAACGAGCTTGCCAGTTATTAGATTTCAGCGAATTTACACTAAAAGAGATCTGCGGAAAGCTTGGCATCGCAGACCCCTATTATTTCTCACGACTGTTTAGTAAAATTATGGGCATTTCTCCCACTCAGTATCGGAAACTGAAAAAAGGATAAATAATTAAAAAAGCTGAAGATGAACCATCGCACCTTGATGGGATGGCTCTATTTGCAATACGTGTCTAAATTGCTTCATGGCTTGTTCGGCTTTACCCAAGCCAAGATAACCCAATGCAGTCATGTAACGGCAATGCACTTCATTCTTGCGATTCAATTCCTCATCAAATACGAGAAAATCCGGCAGTGATACTGCAAAAAAATCAATTTTCAACGTTTGGAAAAGATGCTTTTCTCCGTAATCTACTAATTTGTTAAATTTGCCTCTTGCTTGCTCCTCTTGTCCAAGTTTATGGGAACACATCCCTTGGTAATAGATCATTTCAGGTGGTTGATCATTATAGAACATCGCGCTTGTTGGTTCATCCAAGCCTTGTGAACCCAATTCCAAAGCATGCTTAGCCTGCTCTTCCTTACCTAATCCAGCATAAGCTAAGCCTAGATAATAATTAATATGATTCTCCTGAGCGCCTGTCAGCTTACCTTCCCCAATATTCTCAGGATAACGTTTGGCTTGCTCTAACATTACCGATGCTTGAGCATAATCTTCCGCAAGGAGAAATTTCTTCGCCAACTCCACATGACACAAGACATATTGCGAGGATACCTTGCCTTCCCCGCCTTCCCAAGGATGAAATTTACGAGCGGCAAGCCATTCTTGTGCTTCTTTGTATTGTCCCAACGTATTGAGTAAAGTTACATATTCAATATACAGATCATCTCGTAAGCGAACCAAATCAAGATGCTGTTTGAGTTTATACAATCTTTCCTCAGCTTGTATGCCAATTTTCTTATATAACTGATCGAGTTCATAATAAACGCGTGCATCATTCTTATTTATCCCGAATGCTGTTTCTAGGGCTTGCTGCGCTCTTTTCACATCGTTTAGCTTGTTATAATACGCTAATGCTAAATTTCTATAAACCGTTGCAAAGGACGGATCTAAATTTATTGACTCCTCCCACTGTCCCACAGCTTCTATGTGCCGCTTTTTATCGTATAAAAGGTTGCCTAAGTAATAGTGTGCTTTCGAGCTTGTATGATTCTGTACGGCATTAGTTAACACGATCAAATCCGATAATTGATTAGGAAAGCAATAGTCTGAACTTGCTTCTTGACCTAAGGTTAAAAAACGCTCCGCTATTGAATTATGACCCCGTTTATTTTCATAATCGCTTAGGTAATAATATACCATCGGGTAAACCGTTGATTCTTGGAGAATACGTGATAAAACATCGACAGCTTCTGTATACAAACCGCTTTCAGCGTATTCCTGAGCTAGTGCAATATAATTATGTGGGTCTTTACGCATAAGTACTGCTAATTCCTGTAATGCTGCATCCACCTGAGATGCATTCCCGTTTTCACGAGAGATTAAAACCATTTCATTGCGTGCGCCGAAATCTGTAATATCAAACCTTATTGTCTCCTGGGTGAATTGCTCGGCTTCCTGCCATTTTCCCATTTTCCGCAAGATTGCGCTTTTCAAATTTCGCGCACGGTAATTGCGATAATTTTTCATAATGGATTTGTCAATAAGCTCCAAAGCATCCTCTAGATCAGCTTTTGCACAAGCAATTTGCGCTAAAAAGTAGAAGCCTTTATCCTGCCATGCGGCTGACCAAGTTGCTTTATAGAACGAGTTATAAGCTTCATCCAAGCGGCCTTGCAGCCTTAAAGTCAAGCCTAAGTTATAATGCGGCTCGCTATCGTAAAGATTCGTATTGTGAGTAGTAGCAGTCTCAATCGCTTTGCGGAAGTACAACTCACTCTCTTGAAAAAGACCTCGGCGCAACAATAA
>JAQBPR010000032.1 GCA_028287395.1 Bacilli bacterium | reverse complement strand
CGATTGTCTTCCTAGCGACCGATGCTTCCAGTTACATACACGGCGCAATTCTTCCTGTTGATGGAGGACGCACTGCAGTCTAAATTAATCGGGATCAATTTAGTCCGTGTTCCAAGAGAATCGGCAGCTGGCAATACGATTGGATGTTAATTGTTTTAAATATTCTGTGTTCATAATCCTGAACAAGGTACAAAAGAAGATATGCGAATATCGCATGTAGCTTTAGAGATGGGGCGACCTTTCTCAAATTTTATTGAAGGGTGGAATCTAATCGTGGGTACTGTAAATTGGGAAGTTGATCCAGACCATAGCTCCATCGAGTTTTCGGTGACGCATTTAATGATTAATAGAATCAAAGGATTATTCGAACATTTCCAAGCGAACATGAGTTTTGACCCCAATGACTTGACAACCACAGTTATTCAAGCTTGCATTGACTCAAACAGTATCACAACTCGCCAACCACAACGAGATGAACATCTGAAGAGCGATGACTTCCTTCATGTAGCAAAGTATCCTAACATTACGTTTCAAAGCATCAGTTGCGCCCCAGTTGGCGAACGACAATATGAACTTACAGGCAATCTAACTCTACATGGAATTACGAAACTCATCACATTTCACACCACTTTTGGAGGACTAAACAAAGATCCTCGCGGCCGGCAACGTGCTGGATTTCATTCAACAGCCTGTATCGATCGCAACGAATTTGGCTTGACATTTAACTCACTTTTGGAAACTGGTGGTTTAATTGTTGGAAATGAAATGAGGATTGAGCTTTACATCGAGGCAATAAAACTAGCCTAACTATCATCCTATGAGGAGGATTTTGACAAGGTCTTTTCGGTAAATGTGAAGACGCCATATTTTCTCGTTGCTGAATTTGCTCCATTGATGGCGAACAGGAGACGGAGCAATTGTTAACGTATCGACGATGGTTGCGCATTATTGAGCCGCGGGGATGGGATTATACGGATCTAGTAAGCAGCAACAAACCTTCTTACGAAAGCATGGGCAGCAGAATATAAACCAAGCGGCGTTCGTGTGAACATTGTCAGCCCTGAACACACGTACGGAAGGCACTGAAGGCATGGGTGAAGCACTCGATCACCTTGCTTCCCAAGGACCGGTCGGGCGTCCTGCCACTGCGGACTAAATTGCGGAAGGCAATTGTTTTCCTGGCAACAGACCGAGAAAGTTTTGTTAAGGGTGTACTGCTCCCTGTCGATGGTGGACGCACGGCTGTTTAAATGCTAAAACAACCTCCCCAACACGGAGGTTGTTTTTATTCGCACTGTTGGGCGTGCAGCCACCTACGAAGGACGGTGTTTTCCATAGTTATTAGAATAATTTCAAATGGACTTGCCTATTGCACATAACTGCCCGGATAAGGAGCCTAAACGACTCCTAGAAATATCGCCGATATAATTCTCTACGACGTTCCCCTCTTAGCTGAGCATATATTTGAGTATTGGATGCTTTTTCATGACCAAGCATACCTTGAATAAACTCTAATGGTGCACCGTTATCTAATAAATGGCAAGCATATGTTTGACGGAACCGATGCGGGTAGATATTAACAACAACTTTTCCTCGGATTGCTAATATTTTTAATGACCAACGGATTGTCGGAATTGTCATTCTTCGTGTAGGCTGGGTTTCTGTGACAAATAATGCTTTACAGGAATCATGTCTATTTTCCAAGTATATTTTTAACCAAACCTTACATTCGGTCGTAAAATATACTTCTCTTTGTTTAGATCCCTTACCATTTACAATGGCTGAGCAACTTTCCCAGTTGATGTCTTCATTATTTAACTTCTGAATCTTACCAACACGACAACCTGTACAATAAAGAAACTCTAAAAGAGCCCTTTCACGAGATGAGTGACAGGAAATCTTGAGATGAATAACGTCCTCACTAACGTACCCGTTCAATGAAAACCTTGGCTAATTGTTAAACTTAAAAGTCGTTTTTATTATGTTTATGTGGTCTGACATTGAAGCATATTCTGCCGTTAACCTCTCATCGTGCGGGTCGTAATTTACATCCCCAGGAGTGCTTAATGTAAATACTTTACCCCCTTTTTCTCCCAATATGAAAGTATGACCCATTTCAAGTTCTGTTGATGCAGATTTAGTCCAATCTGCTTTATTCCACACATTGATACCAAATAAATATCCCGAGTAAGCTTTATTTGCTTTGTCCATAAAATCAAAACCTTCAATATTAGATGATTCACGTACCTTGTAAACTACTTCATATTTTCCTTCCCAACTTTTAGGGAAATTAAGGGTGAAATTGTATTTCGTGTTTTCGTAAACTATGCTTGGTGCTGCACTAATAATAAGATTGTTTACAGCACCGATATGAAGGATGACAGATGAATAGGCTCTGAAATCCCCTGCTCCCTCTGCCACAAATATTTGGGATTGTGAATCAAAATCATTCCCGTTTATTACAATATCGCCAATTTTTTCATTTTTAACATTGTAAAAAGATAAGTTTGCTCCAATCATATTTTTCGAGTTTCCTACCCCTTCCATTTTCAATTGACCCGTAACTTTTGTTTTATTACCCACTTTAGTTAATATTAAATTACCAATAGATATACCTTTGTAATCTGGATCCGTAAAGTCTAGGTTTCTATTTTTCACAAAAATCTTTTGTAATTCCGGATCATAGTCGATGGTTCCACCTAAATTTTCAGCTATAAAACGAATGGGTACATACGCATGTCCATCTACATTCAATACCTTATAATCATTGTTTAATGCAACATTATTACCATTAATTTCAAAACTTGCTGGGAATAATAAAGCCTGAATAGAACCAGAAGCGAAAGCAACAGATGAACAAGCAATAATTAATCCACAACATAATCCTAAAATAAATTTTTTCAAAACAACACCTCTATTTCATTATTTATAAGTAAAGACGTTAAACATTACAATTTGTTTCTAATAATGGTTTTTATAGCATAATATTTCTTGTTAATGGAATTTATCACTCCGCAATCTGCCCGATAATTTAGTAAACAAAAGAGAAACTGCAATCGAGCAAGTCCCTCTATTATAGTTCCTCGTTAGTGCAATGAAAGACTCAGCCCAATAATGCACCGGTATCATCAAGTGATGAAACTCAAGTCATCCACATAAATTGATAAAGGAAGCAACGTGCAGATTTGGGGGAGATTTAATGTTGGAAGCATTAATTCGGCTCGAGGATATCGGACCTGGGGGTTATTACGAAACAGCGGAGAGTCAAATGAAATTACTAGCAGTTGCAGATTATTTATATAGGCATGGAGTGCCTTTTCAGGTTGCGGTGATCTCTCGATTTATTGATCCCCAAAGCGGTATCGATTACTCCATGGGAAATCCTCACAATTTCGTTTCCATCAGATTCGTTCAAACCCTGCATGCCTTGTGCGCACGCGGAGCATCACTCGGCATGCACGGATATACTCATCAGTATGGCCAGTCAATCAGTGGTGAGGGTTATGAATTTGCTTATTCGGAATGCAAAAAAGACTGCCCACCGGGGGATCCGCCGGAATCGTTATCAACAATGTTACATTTTCAGCAGTCTTACGCTTACAGACGATTCTACATGGCATTTTCCGAGTTTCATGCTGTAGGCTTGCACCCGGATTGGTTTGAAACCCCTCATTATGCGGCATCCGAAGTTCAGCGCAAGATTTTGGAGGCTTGCGCATGGTTGATTTATGAAGACAATCCAGAAGCCCCTCACAGCCGACAAGTGACTTTCCGCAGTTCGAGGTCGATTTTCGGGAAGACATATTATGTGCCGACACCTCTGGGCTATGTAGGCGGCGCAACCGTGGAACGAGACGTGATTAGGATGATGAGCCAGGCTAACCGTTTCGGTGAAGATGATTTGGCTTCCTTTTTTTATCATCCATTTCTCGAATTTCCCTATATTCATATACGGAAGAATGCTCCTCCCTATTATGAGGATCGTTCTCCCCTCAAAAGGCTCATTCAACACATGTTATCAAATGGCCGGCGCTTCGTATCTATCCTGGACTTAATCCGTTCTTATATTTCGCCGCAATTGTGATGTTTCATTAGTGAGTAGGCACTTAGAATAAATTATTTTGTAAACAAACTTGCGCCTCTTATTGTTCCGCGTTGGTCGAGTAAAAGAAAGAGGCTAATTCTGGATCCTAGCGAAATGACTTAGCTTCTTTTTGTACTAATGTTCCCGTTAGCGGAAAAAAGGTACTAACTTGAAAATGAGTTCTTCATAACGTACAAATAATCCGTCTCGGCTGGGTATGCACGCTTTTCAATGATTTCATAATTTAATTTCTGATAAAAAGCAACATTATTCGTTATAGAAAACCGAACTTCTAATCTAGCCTCACTTAGACCATTATCCTTTGCAAGACTTTCAATGTACCTTACCATCATTTTCCCAATACCCTTTCCACGGTGAGTGGGTAGAACGGACACCCTTCCAATGTACACATAAATATACATTTACAGGAATATTCCTTATATGGTATATTTAATTCAGGAAATAAAACAAAGCAAAATAAATAAGCGAAGGAGAATTAAAATGAGAAAAGTGATTGTATCGGAGTTTATAACATTGGATGGCGTCATGGAGGTTTCGGGCTGGGCGTTCCAGTTCGAAAGCAAAGAGAAGGAAAAGTTCAAGTACGATGAACTGCAAGCGAGCGATGCTCTGCTGCTTGGACGCGTAACCTATGATGGATTAGCAGCCGCTTGGCCGAACATGATCGAGCAGACAGGGGACTATGGCATATGGATGAACGAATATCCCAAGCATGTAGTGTCCACGACCCTGGATCGAGTGGAATGGAGTAATTCAAGCTTGATCAAGGGTGATCTTGCGGAGGAAATCACCAACCTGAAAAAGCAGCCTGGCAAAGACATTCTAGTTTTTGGCAGCTGTTCTCTCGTACGGAATCTCATGAAACTTGGGTTGATCGACGAATACCGGCTCATGGTTTTCCCTGTCGTGGTAGGCCGTGGAAAAAAGCTCTTCGAAGAGGGGATTGATACTACCGTGTTGAAACTGGCGGATACGAAGACGTTTGACACGGGTGTAGTCGTGCTCACTTACCAAAAAGCTTAATTGTCTGATGGAATGGAGCAGGTTTTGTAGGCGAGAAATAATGAGATTGAAGCAAATGGATCTATAGTTGCAATACAATGCAAAAACGCCCCTATCAGCAAAAAATGCTGCCGGGGCGTTTTTTGTCTGTCTGGTCACAGATCCATTTGTAAAAAGTTGCAAGAGAGCCTCGACATACGATAAAACAGTAATTGTTCAAGGAAAATAAAGTCTTAGACTGGAGTTGTTGATCTTGCGCGGCTTTTAAAATTGTAGAATT
>JAQBPR010000031.1 GCA_028287395.1 Bacilli bacterium | reverse complement strand
TAGTTGATTTCTCAAACCTCCGGTATCGTAACTTAAATTGATAATGGGAATATCTAAGAAAGAATCGGCTGCGTTTTGGATGTAACACGGTTCTTAGAATAGAGAGAAAGATAATAAGCAGGTAGAGCTTTTTTTACAGTAGAACTGAAAAAACATCAAGAAATGTGGCACGAAACCAAAATCAGTGCTTGATCTATTTCAGCTTATATATTAAATATATTGATATTGGAAAAATCAAGGAAATCAAGCTCAGAGGCTCTGAAAATGATCGCTTATCTTGACGGTAATTTCGTCCAGCACTGATTGTGGTGTAGAGCCAGAAATGTATAGCAAAAAAGAATTTAGAGGGAGAGATTTTAAGTGCGTGTTACTAGCCTTCTTGGTGCTGGAGCTAGTGTGGACATTGGTGGCCCTTTATCCACGCAGCTCACAGATAATGTTCGCCAAACACAACAGCAGAGTGCAATTTCACCTTACCCAATGGTACCCTTCTTAGATCGAGTTGCACAAGCACTTGATACATACTTCGACCCAAGTTTGAGTCACTTTGAGGACATTTTTTACACGTTAGAGTCGCTTACTTCATTCTCTAAAGCTCTTGACATCCAGACAATAAAGAAATTCAAACCTCATCTCGGAGCTTTTTTAGATGTCAGATCCCTCGTTTCTAAATTCGGAGTTTCTATCTCAAGCAAAAGTAGATCTAATTTTGACTGTTGCGGAACGTATCAACCAATATGATACATCCTTTGATCCGATAGGCGCTCAGTATTGGTTTTCATCATTTTGGCAAGATGCAGTACAACGTTGTGAGTGGGATATAGAAACCTTAAATTACGACCATTGTATCCAGTATTGGAAATTATAACGACGGTTTCATTGATATAGGAGAGCCCTTCAAACGCTTTAAACCTAATGAATTAATTCAAAACACATTAACTAGAATTATGCACTTGCACGGTAGCATTCGTTACGGTCATCCTAATTTAGGAAATCGTTTTATATTCGAAGATCAGCGTGACGATTTATACTTATTTGATACATACCAAAATGCTAGTTCAACTTGGTTTGGTAGATCTGGTGCCACGGCACAATCACACGATGAAACCTTGATAGGACCAATTATTACTGGACTTAGAAAGACAGATAAATTATTACCTTTTCCTTACAGTACTTATTATTACCAGGTTCAAAAGTCATTAATGGAAAGCCCACGGCTTCTAATTATTGGATATTCTTTCGGCGACTATCACATTAACAGCTTATTAGAGCGAATAATCAACCATCATGGTAGGGATAGAAAAGTGGTTGTTATAACATATTTAACATATCAACAACGTGATGACTGGTGTCCGGATGCCTCCGCCATGGACTGGATCGGGAATGAAATGTTTAGCTTTATTGCAAAAGCCTTTATTGAAAACAATCCATTTCACGGCAGAAATTCATATCAAAACCCTTTGATTTCCAATGATCAATGTGTACGTGTTTATCTTGAAGGTGTTCAAGATGCGTTTCAAAATCATGGCACTGATATTCTTAATTTTCTGACTTCATAGCAGTCTTATGGTATTTATCATTTTAAATTCAATATTTGATTTTAAGGGAAGTAATGTGCAAATATAAAGATTACTTCCCTGATTTTTTGTCTTGCTTACAATTTCTTGAATTCCAAGTTCTCAACTGGACTATACTTCTGATGCTGATCCTTAATATCTGAACTGAAAAGCTCAACATAATATCGCACCATATCAATAGTGCTATGCCCGAGAATCTGTTGAAGTGTGAAGATGTCGCCACCATTAAAAATATAGAACTTTGCCATCGTGTGTCGGAAAGTATGTGGTGATACCCTGACACCAGATATTCTAGCCAACCTACCATAAGTTTGAATGTTTTCTTGAATGGTTCTCATTCCGAGTTGTTCATTATCTACTGTAATAAAGAGTGCGTTGGTTTCAACATCTTTGCGTTCTTCTAAATATGTTTTTAAAACCCGTGAGCAAGTTTTTTGAAAAGGTACACGTCGTGGCTTACCACCTTTTCCTTTGACAATTCGAATTTCATGTTCTTTAAAATTAACATCTTCTAATTTTAATTTTGTTAACTCGCCTATGCGCATCCCAGTTTCAAACAATAACATCATGATTGTATAATCACGAAGACCCGTAAATGTATTTCTATTCGGTTGATTCAATAAATTAAGAATTTGCTCTTTAGTAAAGGTTTGAATCATTAGTTTCTCAGATTTGACTAAATCCAGTTCATCCGCAATGTTGTTTACTATAAAACCTTCTTTATAACTATATTTGAAAAAGGCTTTACAAGTCTTTATCCGACCGTTAAGCGTATTACTGGCGAGTCCCTTTTCAAACATATATCCAATAAATTTTTGTTTAATATCCCGATAGGTGAGAATAGTCAAATTAACTGTTAATCCTTGTGCTTCAAATACCTTCACTAAATAGTTTAGGTTTTCTTCATAGAATTGTATGGTGCGTTTGGATAGGTTTTTTACTTTACATTCCAAGATAAACGATTTAAGCACTTCATGAAAATCGACTTGTTTGGGTGGAGATGATACGCTCTCAGATTTGGATTTTCCAAGAGTATTGTTTCTACGCTTCATAACCATGTCCATTGAAGATCACCTCGCTTTCTGAGGTTTCGGGCAAATCAGACAGCAAGTTTTCAATTGGACTGCTTATTTGATGTTGTACATGGATGTCTGAAGAAAAGAGTTCAATATAATGCCTTGTCATTTCAAGTGAGGCATGTCCCAGAATATATTGGAGTGTAAAAGGGTCCCCTCCATTTAGTAAGTATAGCTTAGCCATCGTATGTCGTAATGTATGACAAGCTCCTTGAACTCCTTGTATATTGGCTTTTTTGTAAGTGGTGGCAATCATATCGATAATACTAAATCGGGCAAAGGGCGTATTGAAAACACTAACCCAAAGGTAATCAAATTTTTGATTTCCTCGTTCTTGAATATATATTCTCAAGTGATTTAAACAAGTTTTCTGAATGGGAACAATGCGAGATTTTCTACCTTTTCCACAAATGATCTTTATGCTATTTTGTTCAAAATCGATGTCTGAGAGCTTGAGATTTGCCATTTCAAAAACGCGGATCCCAGTATCGAGAAAGGTTAAGATAATCGCATAATCGTGGATACCGGTAAAAGTATTTAGATTGGGTTGTTGAAGAATAGAATGAACTTGTTCCGAGCTAAAAGTATGGATGGTCGTTTGCGGACATTTAATTGGCTTTAATGTGCTGGCAAGATTGGTTTCGGTAATTTCTTCCTCAAACAGAAATTTATAAAATTGCTGGCAGGTCCGTATGCGACCATTAATCGTTGTTTCTTTATAACCCTGATCCATCATGTTGTTAATCATACGATGTGTAAGGTCAGTAGGTACTATCTCTAAATAAGAGAGCCCCCAGCTTTCTAAATCTTGGCCCAACGCTTTCAAGTAAGCGCGATATCCCGTTATCGAGTTTGGGGTTAAGTTCCGATAAGCCCGATCTAGAAGAAATTTCTTAACAGCATTTTTGTATGTTTCATTCGAAGAAAAATCGGGTTGTAGCTCATAAGGTTTAATTGCACTTTTGATAAATTTAGGCATTTTTTTGTTCCTCCTGTTAGTGGAGGTTTGGCGCGTTCAAATGTTGTGCGAGTCCGAGGGGGTTCAGCCGCATCAATCC